>CAZLRN010000213.1:0-7886 GCA_964561715.1 uncultured Spirochaetales bacterium | reverse complement strand
TCTCCATAAGATCAAAAAGATGCAAAGAAAGGTCCCACATGTTCATCTCCTCTTAATGAGCATTGCTTTTATGAGGTTCATTAGAAAGGTTCATTATCCTCGCTTACTGCTACGTGCTCGAACACAGGAAGCCTAACGGAAAATGTGGCTCCCTCGCCTGGTTTGGACTGAACCGTGATAGTACCCTTGTGCGCCGAGGCGATCGCCTTGGCGATTACAAGCCCCAGACCAGATCCCTCCTTTCTCTTTGCTATGGCACGGGTTCCCCGATAAAAAGGACTAAAGAGGTGCGGCAATTCCTCTTCGGGGATCCCCATCCCCGTGTCTGTAACAGAGACGGCTGCGAACGCACCGTCGGTTGATATATCGACGGTGATGCGTCCAGGCCCTGAAGTGAATTTGACCGAGTTTCTCAGAAGATTTTCAAATAGCTGCTGTAGCAGTTGTGCATCTCCAGAAACAGGTCGAGAGCCTTCACTGCTGTTGACAATGAGATCAATGCGTATCGGCTGTTCCTCTTCCGAAATCTTTGTCCAAACACCTCGAATGAGTTTTCCCATGTCAATCGCGGAAGCCTCTAGCTTGTCCTCAAGAGACTCGACGCTAGCCAGCCGCAGCCAATCCCCCACGAGCTCCGTGAGTTCAGCAAGACGCTTGTGTGCTCTTGAGAGAGCCTCTTCCTGCTCGGGGGTGAGCGGCCCTGCCAGCTTGGCCTTTATCATGCTTATCCACTGAGATGCCGCTGCGGCGGGAGATTTCAGCTGGTGACAGACAACTGCCGCAAAGTTGTCTATGGCAATCTGTTTTTGACGTTCTAATGCTTCCGCACTCTGCCTCTGTCGGTGACTTCTCAGACCTGCCTCCACCTTGATCATAAGGGTCTTTTGGTCGAAGGGTTTGCATATATAATCATTCGCTCCCTTCTGCAGAGCCTCTACAGCTGTATCTATAGTTCCGTATCCGGTAATCACTATAGGAACGATAAGAGGATCAATTTCTCTGATTCTCTGAAGTACCTCCATTCCGGATATGCCCGGCATTTTCAGGTCGACAAGAACAATGTCTGGCCTCATATCTCTGACCAGCTGCAGACCGTCGTAGCCGTCATGGGCGACACCCACAATCCAGCCTTCGTCTTCGAGGATCTGCCTACATCCCTCACAGATTGATTCTTCGTCGTCTATGACTGCTGAGGTAGGAGTTTCTTCATTTTGCTCAACCATCTCTTCGGCCGTTTCCGGCATGATCGATCACCTCCTCGTTCCTTTCATTTCATTCCCGCTTCTCTGCTTTTGCTTTCCCGTTTGAAGGCGCTTCCTACAGCTATCCGTAGCTCTTGCATGGGGAAAGCCTTACAGTGATAGAAAAATATGTCCCGGGCCCGTATCTTTGACTCTAATTCCGGCGCGTTGTGTGTAACCGTCATGATGACGGGAACATCCGGGTCAAGCGCTTTTATGATCGGGATTGCGTCATAGCCCTTGATCTCAGGCAAAGCTTCGTCCACAATCACACATCCAAAGCTAACGTCCTTGATCATCTGGACGGCTTGCATGATACCTTCGACAACCGTAACATCATAACCTTTTGAGGAAAGCAAAGATCTCGCCCTCCCCGTAAACTGTAAGTCAGGATCAACTATCAGCACTTTCCTTTGACTCTGTTTCACAGGCAACCAGCCTATTTCTGCGCGGACTCCAAAGCCTTATTGACTTTGCTTACAAGCTCAGTCGCCTCAACAGGTTTGACGAAGTACGCTACAACCGGCAGCAAGGCTTTCTCCTCAGGTGTTTGGTTGGCTTTGATTGCATGAGGTGCAAAGTTTATTTTCATCTTCTTATCTACGGCTGTAACCATAATTACCGGGATCTGTTTGAAGCGTTTGTGGGCTTTGAGCTTCCACAGCAGCTGAAATCCCGAATCGAGCCTTGCCATCATCACATCGAGAAGCATGAGGTCAGGCGTTTCGGATTCGACGAGCGCCAAAGCTTCTTCTTCGCCAGGTGCAACTGAAATTTGGTAACCCTCTTTTTCTAGAATCCTTCTGGCGAAGTCCATAAAGTCAGGATCATCATCTACAACAAGGATTTTAAATTTCTCATCCATCCGGTTCTCCTTAAAATTCTGGATTCGAAGAATAGGAGTTCATCTGATAGACAGCAATTTTAATGCCATATCTCATGAGGGATTGGAAATTCAGAAAATGCTTTGCGTAATAGTAGTTAAATTATTGTACTGAAAACAAATAAAACCTGCACAGCTTAATAGGTGGGATAGCTGGGCATCGATAATTGATTTTAAAAACTACACCTGTGGGAGTTTAAGTGCCGATATGGGCCTTTCAAGTGAGTAGTTTTGTACCAGCGATCATTGGCAGATAAATAGGGGAAACCTATTAATTTAGCAGGCTCATATAATTGCTGAACAGCAGAATAGAGAATAGGCTGACCGCCGGGCTTTATCCATCAAAGCTCATCCGCAAGATGTTCCTGAGGTATGCCCTCAGATCAAGTCCCGTTTTTTGCAGCTCAGTGCTTCATCACCGATCCCTACAGGTTCAAAGTTCATAATAATCAAAGATTCCTGGAATAATGTTGATGTGAAGCTTGGCTATGTCACGAATCGCACAGTTATCTTCTCTAACTCAAACCCAATTCGGCGCGCCATGTATTATCGGTATCTATCAGGTCGAATCTTCTTTTTTCGAGAATGTGTTTCATAATGACATTATCCTTCAGAACATTTGCAGCCACTTTCTTGATCTCTTTTTTCCGGGCAATTTCCAGCATACAATCAGTAAGGCGACTACCAAGACCCAAGCTCTGCCACGGGTCTCCAACAACGATTGCCAGCTCAGCCGTATCTTTATTGGGATCTGCAATAAGCCGTACCACACCCAGCATACGTTTCTTCCCTTGTTCATTGGTATGCTCGGCTATTATAGCCATCTCCCGATCATAGTCGATCTGAGTGTATCGTATGAGCATGTCGTGAGCAGTATATTTGATAAGCCCGAAAAATCTGAACTGCTGGGTTCGTTCGGAGAATGTGGTAAACATCTCCGCTTCCAGTGTTTCATCCTCGGGCCGTATTGGCCGCAGTATGACCTTCTCACCATTTTTCATGGTAAACTCCGTGATGTATTCATGCGGGTAGGGCGAAATGACCAGGTGTGAGAATGGTTCGATCACTTTGCCTGTTGTTCCTTCATCGAGCAGGACCTTTGCATCAAGTACGACTCCACCTTCTGAGTCCACAGCGAATGGATTTATGTCGATCTCCAGCACTTCCGGAAAATCGATGAGCAGATGTGCAAACTTATATAAAAGGAATTGAATTGACTTAATGTCAACTCCGGGCATTCCCCTGTATCCTTTGAGCAGCGTGAAAATCCTTGTTTCCTCGATAAGACGCATTGCCAAAGCCATGTTAAGCGGTGGTAGTCCAATATTGGTGTCTTTAAACACCTCTACGGCAACGCCGCCGAGTCCAAACACAATTGTGGGGCCGAATGTAGGGTCTTTCTTAGCTCCTACTATAAGCTCATATTTCTTGGTGACCATTTCCGTAACAGCTACACCCTGAATGTCAGCATCTGGGACCTTACATTTGACTGAATTGAGTATCTCCGAAAATGCAAGCCGTACATCATCTTCCGAGCGAAGGTTCAGCATCAATCCTCCCACCTCGGTTTTGTGCAGCACATCAGGCGAAAGTATTGACATGGCCACAGGGAGTCCTATTTTCTCGGCTTTCTCAACTGCCTCGTCAGCCGAACGGGCTGTCTCGCTCCTGACTATCGGAATGTCGTAATTAGCCAAAAACTCCCGTGCCTCGTTTTGAGTCAGACTGAACCTGCTTTGGCTGACTACTTCATTCAGAAGCTTCCGATTTGCCTGCACGTCAGGGATGAATGCCTCCGGCACAGTCGCGGGCGTTTCGTACAGAAGGTCCAGATTCCGGGAGTAGCTGTACATGTTCATGAATGCATCGATGGCGCTCTCAGGATCTGTAAATACAGCGATGCTGCTCTTCTCAAGGATTTCAACACCTGTACGCACGTCATCCTCACCCATAAAGCTCACTAACAGGTTTTTCTTGCCTCTGTTCTGCAGAGCGACTAGATCATGGGCCACTTCCGCCGCATCGGTCATGGCTTGCGGTGTAAGCAGCAACAGCACACCGTCCACCTGTGCATCATCCATACACAATTCCACTGCCTTGCGATACCGCTCCTGGTCTGCATCTCCAAGAACATCAATTGGGTTCCCTTTGGACCATGTGTCCGGCAGTACCTCATTCAGCTTTGCTATGGTTCCAGAGCTCAATTCTGCGAGCACGCCCCCTCTATCTACAAGATGATCTGTAGCAATCACTCCCGGGCCACCGGCGTTCGTAACTATCGCCAGCCTGTTTCCTTCCGGGCTTTTCTGTTTGGCGAGTGCTTGAGCACAGTCAAAAAGCTCCTTAATCGTATTCACCCGTATCACACCGGCTCTTTTGAATGCGGCATCAAATGCAGCATCATTTCCCGCCAGGGTACCCGTATGAGACATAGCGGCTTTAACGCCTTCTGAGCTTCTGCCCGCTTTCAACACAATAATAGGTTTGCTGCGCGCAAAAGCGCGCGCAGCGCTCAGGAATCTGCGTGCGTTTGTGAGCGATTCCATGTAGATTATTATACTTGATGTACCAGGATCTTGCCCAAAATAGTCGATCAGATCGCTGAAATCCACATCTATCATTGATCCGATGGAAACGAAGTAGCGGAAACCAAGATTTTGCTTGACTGACCAGTCGAGTATCGCTGTGCAGAGAGCCCCTGACTGCGATATGAAAGCAATCTTTCCCGGCAATGCCATTTTGCTAGCAAAACTCGCATTCAGGTTTATTGAGGGATTCAGAAAACCGAGACAGTTTGGTCCGATGATCCGCATTGCGTATTTGCGCGCGATTCCAAGGATTTCACTGCACGCCTCTTCGCCTTCAACACCCATTTCTTTGAATCCGGCGGATATAATTACTACGCCCGCGACTCCCGCTTCGCCGCACTGTTTCACAATTCCCGGAACTGTTGAGGCTGGGGTGGCAACAATTGCAATATCAACTTGACCGGGAACATCCACTATCGAAGGGTATACCTTTACACCCAGGATACTCTCTCTTTTGGGATTGATAGGGTATACGATGCCTTCAAAATCCGATCCGACAAGATTGCGTATCAGGAAGTATCCCACAGTTCCTTTGATCGGACTTGCCCCAATAATAGCAACAGCTTTGGGATTAAATATCCTGTCAAAGACCCTTGAAGCAATGCTCTCAATGCTCTTAGGCGTTTCCCTATTCTTTTGTGAATCGAGTTTCAGAATCCGTTCGAAATGCCCCACAGTCAATCCTGACATGTATTGAAGAATATCAAAGGTGGTCAGGACACCGACCGGTATTCTGGGACCCACGTATGAGTCCGTTATCACGAGATGCTCGATCTTCTTTTGCTTCATCAGTTCTGCAGCTTCCTCGATCGACTTTCCGGGGTCTATCTCAAACCGAAAAGGTCTCATGAGCTTTTCAGCTGTGATATTTTCAACATCTCTGCCATAAAAGGGGATGAGCTCCATGATTGAAACAACACCCAAGGTGTCTCCCATCTCATCAACGACTACCACACACCTGATCCGGTTTGAATTCATGATACGTGCGATATCTCTGACCGTCTCGTTCGGGGAACAGGAAATCACACCCTTATGCATCAGTTGGTGGACCTGCATTATATCTTTCCTTTTTGTTCTTTTGCCATGCCTTGCACGATATCCGCTGCGGACAGAATACCCAGAACCGCTTTACTCCCCGGGTTGTCGGAGACAATGATGAGATGCTCGATTTTTTTCTCATGCATTATCTGAATTGCTTTGGCAAGAGGAGTTGCCGGAGTGGCCGTAATCGTATATGGCAAAAGAATATCTTTGGCTTTGGTTCTGTCGAGATTTCTGCCGAGAGCCTTAAGAATGCTCCGAGCGGAAATAATACCTTCGACCTCATTGCGGTCTCTTACAACCACGCAGTAACGCAGACGGTTAAAAGCCATGATCTGAGCTACTTCACGGATACTTCTGTCTTCTGTGCAGGTAATTGCTCCCCGCTGCATCAATTCGGATATTCTTTTAGCCATCTCGCTAACGCCTTGCTTCTCCTAAGCTCATGGCACGTTCCTAGACAGATCGTTGCCGCACCCAACAAGAACTGAAATGCTGAATCGAACCCGGTGAAGTCCACAAAGTCAGGATCATCATCTACAACAAGGTTCTTCAATTTTTCATCCACGCTGTTATTTTCTCTATCTTTAGCTCTCTTCAAGAAAGATTCGTCTGATAGACAGCAATTTTAATGCCATATCTCATGAGGGATTGGAAATTCAGAAAATGCTTTGCGTAATAGTAGTTAAATTATTGTACTGAAAACAAATAAAACCTGCACAGCTTAATAGACGGGATAGCTGGGCATCGATAATCGATCTTAAAAACTACACCTGTGGGAGTTTAAGTTCCGATATAGGCCTTTCAAGTGGGTAGTTTTGTGCCAGCGATCATTGGCAGAGGAATAGGGAAGACCTATTGCCAAGATCGTTTTTAGTCCATACCGTACCTGCGGATCTTTTCTCTGAGGGTCTTTCGGTTGATGCCCAGGTAATCTGCGGCCTTGCTCTTGTTTCCGCCAAATTTCTCGAGAGCTTTCACTATCTCCTCCCTTTCGACCCTCGCCAGCTGTCCTCCATTTAAAGGCTCCATCTTATCCTTTATGCCGAGGCCGTAGTAGAGAAGATCTTCGGGCTTAATGACTTCGCCATCCGCCATCACTACCGCACGTTCGATGGCGTTTTCGAGCTCTCTGACGTTGCCCGGCCAGTCGTATCGTTCGAGCGAGAGCAGCGCTTTGTCTGAGATGTTTGTTACGTTTTTCTTTCTTTTTTTCCCATATTTCTGGATGAAATGACTTGTAAGAACAACAATATCCTCTCGCCTCTGCCGTAGAGGTGGTATAAGAAGCGGTATAACGTTCAGACGGTAAAAGAGGTCTTCCTTGAACCTTCCTTCCTTAATTTCCTGCGCTAGGTCTTTGTTGGTTGCGGCGATTATCCTGACGTTCACAGTAACCTTCTGAGAACTTCCCACCTTGGTAATCTCTCTTTCCTGGATGGCCCGCAGAAGCTTTGCCTGAATGTGTGGTCCGATGTTTGAGATTTCATCAAAAAAGATCGTGCCGCCGTCAGCGAGCTCGAACTTTCCATGCTTGGTTTCGATTGCTCCGGTAAAGGCGCCCTTAACATGGCCGAATAACTCGCTCTCGAACAGCGTTTCAACGAGAGCTCCGCAATCCACAACAACAAAGGGTCTTTTGCTGCGTGGGCTGTGCTGGTGTATGGCCCTTGCCACGAGCTCTTTGCCTACGCCCGTCTCCCCCTGAATCAGAACAGTACTGGAAGAAGGCGCAACCTTTCGAACTGTTTCAGCAATCTGTTTCATAGCCGAAGAGACGCCAATGATTCCAGTCGGTCCCCTGCTCTCGTCCAACTCCAACCGCAGGCAGATGTTTTCCATCGCGAGACGTTTATTGTCGATTGCTTTTTTTGTAATGGCTAAAAGAGCGTCGTTCGTAAAGGGCTTGGGGAGGAAGTCGTAAGCGCCCCTTTTCATCGCATCCACTGCACTCTCGATGGTTGCGTATCCTGTGATTACAACAACGACTGCAGCCGGGTCGGCTTCGCAAATCCTGCCCAGTACCTCCATCCCGTCCAACCCGGGCATTCTGAGATCTAAAAGGATCAAGTCAAACGACGTGTTACGTATCTTTTCGAGTCCCTGTTCTCCATTTTCTGCAAGCTCCACCTT
>CAZLRN010000212.1:0-7898 GCA_964561715.1 uncultured Spirochaetales bacterium | reverse complement strand
GTCACAGACTATACGATAGCCGAGAGCCTCGGATGCTTCGATCTCGACTTGAACGACTGGAATCGGGCTTTGTTAGATAGGCTCGGTATACCTATGTCTCTTCTGCCGAGGCTGTCGCCGCCCACGGAGATTATGGGGGAAGCCAAAGCCCAGTGGATCCACCCGTTGATCCGGGATCATTCGGTTCCCGTCTGTGTCGCAATAGGTGACAACCAGGCCAGCTATCTCGGCAGCGTTCGAGAGCCCGCTAAATCGCTGCTGATAAACATAGGAACCGGATCGCAGATCTGCTTTACCGAAGGGAAGGCGTATCCTGATTCGATTCGCAGCGCCATTGACGGTTTCGACGTAACCCTGCGCCCCTTTGTTGATTCGGGCTTTCTCGTGGCCGGAAGCGCCCTCGCCGGGGGGATCGTCTATCGGGCTTTGAAGGATTTTTTTGCAGCCGTGGGACGGGACTTGCTGCACACTGACGAGCCTGACGACCTCTATCAGACCATGTCTGAATTGGCGGAGAGAGCCGGCGAAAGCGCAGGCCTCGATTTCGCCCCCTTTTTTACCGGGACCCGAAGCGATCCGCTAGCTCGCGGTCCTCTCAGCGGAATCTCCCTTGACAATCTCAGACCGGGCACACTTATCTATGCCATGCTGGAGGGCATGGTTCACATCTTGAAAGAGCTGATCGAACCGGAGATGATCGAGCGCAAGCCATTTCTTGTCGGAAGCGGAAACGGACTGAGACGTAATCGCCTTCTGCGCAGGATTGCCGCTCGCGTCTTTGACCGGAAGCTGCAGTAGGCGCCGCCCTCAACGGGGCGGTCGCTGCGGGAGTATACGGAGGTTTTGAGGAGGCGAGGGAAGTGATTCGATATCAGGAGTATGACGATGGAGTATAGAGCAGCGGTATTCAAGGGCGTTGGGCAAATCGAACTGGAGACCAGGTCTGCACGCAGTCCAGGAGCCAAAGAGGTGCTGATCCGGAACCGGGCCTGCGGGGTTTGTGGAACTGATCTTCACCTCTTCCATGGCGCCCCGGGCTCGGCGGATGCCGCTCCTCCCGTGGTCTTAGGTCACGAGTTCTCAGGAGAGGTTCGAGAGGTGGGAGGTCAGGTTACAGGCTTGCACACGGGAGATCACGTAACCATTGATCCCAACATCTCCTGCGGCGAGTGCTGGTACTGCAGAAACGGCGAGAGGAACCTCTGTTCCAATCTGACCGCGATAGGCGTCAACTTCGATGGCGGCTTCGCAGAATACTGCGTTGTTCCCTTCGGTCAGGTATACCGGGTGGCTCCGGATGTTCCATTTCATCACGCAGCTATGGCCGAGCCTCTGGCCTGCTGCCTCCACGGTATCGACAGGTCCGGCTTGATGGAAGGGCAGACTGTTGCAGTCGTCGGTACGGGAGCTATCGGATTGATGATGGTTCAACTGGCTTTTTTGGGCGGAGCCAGCAAAGTGTATGCCAGTGATCCCGTGGAGCGGAGAAGAAAAATCGCCGAGCAGTTCGGGGCTATTCCGATGGATCCGGGCAGGCAAGAGCTGCCCGAGGTCATTAGAGGCGATACCCCCGAAGGAGTGGATTTAGCTATCGAATGCGCTGGCAATCCTGCAGCGATGATGCAAGCCTTCAAGAGTGTTCGTCGTGGAGGCACCGCGCTGTTCTTCAGCGTCCCCGAAACCGACGCTGTTCTGAAGCTTCCCTCCTACGATGTGTTCTTCAGGGAGCTCAAAATTCTTGGGTCCTTCACCAATCCTGCAACCCAGGGCCGGGCGGTGAACCTTATCTCATCGGGAAAGCTGCAGCTCGAGCCTTTGATCAGCCATCAGATCCCCCTCGATTCGATCGGTGAGGCCTTTGAGCTCTTCGGTCAGGCGGAGGCTCTTAAAATCGTTGTAAGCCTAGTCTGAGGTCCTAACGAAGGTCCCTCTTTTCTGCCTTCCCGTAACTTGCTGTCGCTCTGGAGGCATATGTGGCCTTTCTGTATAATAGGAGATCTTTCGTGTCAAACCAATCAAGAGGTGAACAACACATGAGCAAACAGGATAGAAAATACAGTGTCGTGACAACCGGACCCCCTATGGCTCCGGAGGCGATCGAGCTGCTGGAGCAAAAGGCTTCGCATCACACGTTCGGCTCTCCGCCCAGCAGTGATCAAATCGCCGCGCTGGCAGCCGAGAAAGAGGCGGACGGCATGATCGTTCGTCAGGGACAGATCACCCATGACGTTATGACAGCCTCCCCCAAGCTTCGAATCGTTGTGAAACACGGCGTTGGGTATGACAACATCGATATCGAAGCCGCGGGCAAACTGGGCATTCCAGTCTGCATAACACCAAGGGCTAACGCCGAATCGGTGGCCGAAAACGCACTGGCCCTGATGCTCGCTTTAGCGAGAAACCTGGCGCCACACGACCGGCTGCTTCGAAGCGGCACATGGGCCAAAGAGGCTGATGTGGGAGCAGAGCTCTTGGGGAAGACCCTCGGAATCATAGGTCTGGGCCGGATCGGACGGCGCCTGGCGGAGCTTGTCGTTCCGATGCGAATGCGTGTGATTGGCTTCGATCCCCTCGTGAAGCCGGACCGCTTTCCGCCGGATGTGGTAAGGGCCGAAAAGCTCGAAGAGATACTGAGCTCTGCGGATTTCTTGAGCATCCATTGCCCAAAGACTCCTGAAACGACGAATCTGATAAGCAAGGAGGAGTTGAGTCTCATGAAATCCACGGCTGTGCTGGTCAACACAGCCAGGGGCGGGATTGTCAATGAATCCGCTCTGCTTGCGGCTCTGGAGGGGAAGCGCCTTGGAGGAGCGGGGATCGACTGTTTCGAGGTCGAACCGACGCCTCGAGACAATCCTCTCCTCTCTTTCGAAGGTAATCTAATCGTAACTCCTCACATAGCGGGCGTAACAAGGGAGTCCCTTATCAGGATGGGCACCGATTCCGTGCAAACCCTCTTCGACTATCTGGAGAGCGGAAAGCTGGAGTCAGATGTTGTCGTCAATCGAGCGGCCCTGGCCCGGAAGGGTTGATTCGAGCCATCTGTCTGCGAGCGGTCAGGATAGGTCAACGGGTGCTAGGGCTTATCGCCCCAGATTGGTCACCGTGCTGGCACGCTTCACCGTCCAGGTACGGTGTTGAAGATCGTGACATCGCGGCCGCCGAGGGAAGGCCAGTCGCGCTCCCGTGTCATATGCACCTCGCTCTTGGTCAACCAGCCCGATGTGCGGTGACTACGCACAAAAACTTCATACCAATCCCCTGACTCGTCGACGGGGCGTAAAATCGATCCTGGTTCAAATTCGGCTATCTTGGGAGCGCTTGGGCGGGGCGCACTGCGAACAACTACGCCTCCCTGACCGACTGTAAGATACCGCGAAAGCTCGAGGGGGAGGAGGTCAGCTACGCTGTCGCGCTTTCGATCCTGGAAGTAGCTTTTCAAACCCCGGTGAATGAGCGTAGCAAAGTATTCAGGGCGGGTAGTCAGCAGCTTGCGATCCCGAGCGTTGCTGACGAAGCCGAGCTCCACTAATACCGACGGCGTATAGGGGCCTACGGCATGATGGTAGCGTCTATAGTTGAATCCGTAGTAGCCCCGCATGAAGATAGTCACCCCGTCTTTGTCTTCGACCAGCTCCTTTTCCGATGCGAAGGAGCTGTGAAGAGCTGAGGCGAGATCCCGTGCGGCCTGGCTCGGCATCCACGAAGGCGCCAGCTTCCATCCTTGCCGCAATCCGTTTCCACCATCGGCATGAATCGAGACAAAGGCGTCGGCCCTCAGCTCCGGAGGAACTGTCGCCGGAATCAGAAGGACCTTCCAGCCTTCACCCTCGAGCTTGGGGATCAGAGCCTCAGTGACAGCCCTGTTGATATCCGCCTCGCGCACGGTGCCGTAAGCCGCCCCGGTGCTTCCGCGCCGGTGGGCCTGCTTATCCGGCAGCTCCTCGATCTTCCAGTGGCCGGGCTGGATGGCCACCACCCAAGGACCCTCGAGAGGCTTCACTGCAGATTCTTCGCCTCCTGAGGAAAGCCCACCGGTGTGGCGTCTCGCGTCGGCGGAGAGCAATACGACGCTCAGTATCGCTGCTGCTACGAGACCAATAGCTCCGGCGTATATCAATAAAGAGAATCGTTTCGCTCTACTCGTCATGTCTATATCTTACTGACTCGACAATCACTAGACAAATAGAGAATTTCGCCTATTCTTGACAGTGACTCCTGGCTGCCATTACGCTTCGCATGATATGGGAGCAGAGACAATGACGCCTCTCGAGAGGTGGCAAGCCGTTTTGGAGCGCAGGGATTCGGATCGTATGCCAATGGACTACTGGGCGACTCAAGAGGCCACTGATACGCTGCTGAGGTATCTGGGCTGCGAGGATGAACGAAAGCTCTACAAAAGGCTCCATGTCGACAAACTCCACGCTATTGTACCTGAATATATCGGTCCTCCACTGGAACACGATCAGGATATGTACGGCTGCCGATTCGAAGACATCAGCTATGGAACTGGGGTTTACAGAGAGTGTGTGTCTCATCCTCTTGCTTCTTACGGTGCAGTCGACGAAATCAAAGCATACTACACGTGGCCCTCTGTCGATTGGTTCGATTATTCCGGATTGAAGGATCGTCTCGTCGGCTGGGAGGCCTATCCCATACGGGCGGGCGGATCCGAGCCCTTTCTGGTCTACAAGAGGCTTCGGGGCCAGGAACAAGCCTTCATGGACCTGATCCTTCACCCCGATCTCGTGCACTACTGCCTGGATGAGCTTTTCGACTTCTGCTATCACAACACGGCACGTATCTTTGAGCAGGTCCCAGGAAAAGTGCTCATATCCTACGTGGCCGAAGATATGGGCGGCCAGCAGAATCTCATGTTTTCCCCTGATCAGATCCGTGAGTTCTTTCTGCCGAGGATGAAGCGCATGATCGACCTCGTGCACCAGGCAGGGGCTTATGCCTTTTTTCACAGCGACGGCGCTATAAGAGAGATCATTCCCGAGATGATCGATATCGGCATCGATATTCTCAATCCCATTCAGTGGCGATGTCGGGGAATGGACCGCGAACAGCTCAAGCGGGATTTCGGTGAGAAGGTAGTATTTCACGGAGGCATGGACAATCAGAGGACGCTGGCCTTCGACTCGGTCGAGCAAGTCGAGCAGGAGGTCCGGCATAACCTCGAATTGCTGGGCAAAAACGGCGGGTACATACTCGCGCCTTGCCACAATATTCAAGCCGTGAGCCCACCGGAAAATATAGTGGCCATGTACGAGGCTGGTTATGAGCTTGGACGATCAATGTGAGTGAGACGCGTAAAACTCACTGTGTCCAGTTTTCGATCCTCAGGTTGGGGAATCTGTCGAAATGCCCGATGTTGCCGCTAACAAGCAGGTTTGCCTTTTCGTAGGCAGAAGCGGCGATGAGAATATCGGCGTCAGGGAGCATATGCCCCTGCTTTCGAAGCATGCTCTTGAGCTCGCCGAACCTTTTCAAAATGGACAAATCCGTCTGGATAATATTAACGCTCAGAAGGAACTCATCGATGAGAGAGTTGTTGCTTGCCGGATCTGTCGACATCTCCGAGCCGTAATACAGCTCTGCAATGCTCATAAAGCAGACCGCCACCTCGTCCTCGTGTTTGGCCCGGACCTCTATTACACGCTCGTTTCTGTTGAGGATTTCGATGCAAATGTCGGTATCGATAAGGATCACAGCTCGAACTCTCGGCCTGTTGAGCGTGCGGAGTAGATTTCGTCGATAATCTTCTCCGTGGTTCGCGAGTCCTTCCAGCTTTTCGAAAGGTTCCTCCAGAGGTTGATCTGAATCGATTTTGGTATGTGATTGGATTTTGCCATTATCTCTGCCATTTCGGCGCTTGTTCCTCTTTCTATAATAACGAGCAATTCGTTGTTAATGCTTCGCTTCTCGACGGAAGAGAGTCTCCTAATCTTCTCAAAAAGGTCGTCGGGTATATTCCTGATCGTGATGTTGGCCATAATAATTATATTATGTAACTGTTATGGTTATATGTCAATACAATAAGGGACACGCGCGTTCGCCGTTGATCAGTATCCTTTTTTCTTGTCGACCTGATTTCGGAGTGGCAGCTCCCCCCGCAGCATCTTGCCGAGGTTTTCGGTAAATATCTCTACCAAGGTGTCACTTTCGAACTGGGTTCCGCCGGCAATATGGGAGGTCATGATCAGATTCTCGAGATCCCAAAGCTTGCTCTCCGGCGGAAGAGGTTCGGTCTCGAAAACATCCATCGCCGCAGCGGCCAGACGCCCCTCGCGCAACGCTTTCTCCAGAGCGGCCTCTTGCACGATGCCGCCTCGGGACATGACTACCAGCATAGCGCTCGGCTTCATCAATCCGATCTCCCGCTCCCCGATCAGATTCGCCGTTTCCTCCGTGAAGGGGACCGCGACGATCACATAGTCGGATTCCCTCAAGAGGTCATCCAGGCGGTCGGGGCTCCAGAGCTCATCCACCGCCTCTGGACGCTCTGCGGCCACATCCACTGCAATGATCCTCATCTCGAAACCCTTGGCTCTTTGCGCGAGGGCCCGGCCGATGGATCCGAGACCGATGATCCCCAGCGTGCTTCCTTTTAAAACCAGCAGCTGCCCTCTGAGCTGCCTGGGAGCCCAGGTGCGCTTCTGCTTGTGGGGGAAGCACTGGGCGACTCCCCGTGTGTGAGCGAGGATCATGGCCAACGCGCTCTCGGCTACGCAGATACCGTGCGTGCCGCTGGCGCTCGTAAGCAGGACATCACTTTCCACGAGCTCCGGGATGGCGATGAAATAGTTCACCCCCGTGCTTGTTGACTGGATCCATTTGAGGTGTTTGGCCTGAAGAAAGATCTCTCGATCCATCCAGCCCATATAAACGTCGGCGTTTTCTATGGCCTTAAGCTGATCTTCCCTTTCAGGCGTATATTTGAAAACGACGTCTGGAAAGCTCTTTTCGAAATACGGGAGCTGTTTTTCAACATCCAGCTGACATCTGCCGATCACGACGTTCACTCTACTTTCCTCCTCTATTTACGTTGCAGAATTCAAGGTCTGCGAAGTTCACTGCAGTTTCGAAGCCACCGCATCGGCGGACCGCTGCTTTGCAGGTGGTCTTTTACAGGTCGATCCTAAAGAATCACGTTTTCCGGTACAGCTTCGGTCCCTGAAGATAGAGGTTGTTCCCAAAAGAATCAATAGCCACCACGAGAGGAAAATCCTCAACCGTAAGCCGCCTTACAGCCTCAGGACCGAGATCCTCGTAGCAGACGAGTTCACTGGAAACGATCCGTTGGGCAATCAGGGCTCCGGCTCCCCCCAGCGCCGCAAAGTAGACAGATCCCGTTTCTCTTATGGCTTCGATAACCTCAGAGCCCCGGTTGCCCTTTCCGATCATGCCCTTCAAGCCGCACCGGCGAAGCAGTATCGGGGCGAACTGGTCCATCCGGTAGCTGGTCGTAGGGCCGGCGCTGCCGATCGGCTCCCCGGGCTTCGCGGGCGAAGGGCCGGTATAGTAGATGATCTGTCCCTCTAGATCCAGAGGAAGGCTTTGGCCCTTTTCGAGAAGGTCGACGAGGCGCTTGTGAGCCACATCCCTGGCTGTGTAGACCGTTCCCGATAACAACACCTCATCACCGGCTTCGAGGCCGCTTATCACATCCGCTTCCAGAGGGCTTTCTATTGTTTTCATTTTTGCTCCATAGGATAGGGACCACCGATTTAAAGGGTCACACTGGCGTGGCGCGCCGCGTGGCAGTTTATGTTGACAGCTACAGGCAGCGATGCAATATGACAGGGAAAGGAGAGGACGTGAACAGCCAGGGATGTCGTGTTCCCTCCCAGACCTTGGGGACCCACGCCGGAGGAATTGATGCGATCCAGTAT
>CAZLRN010000211.1:0-7936 GCA_964561715.1 uncultured Spirochaetales bacterium | reverse complement strand
AACTGAAGGCGGCTCTGGAAGCCGAGTTGGAGGCTGAGAAAGAGCGCCTTAGCTCAGCGGGTGTCTCGGAGGCAGAGATGAACAGAAGGCTCAAGGAGCTGGAAGAGACCCGCCGTGCAGAATACGAGGCTCAGATCGCCGATTACAAGAGACAGCAAGAAGCCGAATTGGCCGAAAAGGAAGCGGCTATCGCATCGCTGGCCGCTGACTATCAGAAATCCCTCGATTCGGCGAGAGCGGAGAGACTGGAGCTTCAAGGCGAGTTGAAGAAGCGCCAGGCGGCGTTGCAGGCTCAATTTCAGGAGAAAGAGCAATCGCTGCAGGCTGACAGGGCCCACATGCTCGAAGAATTGGGACGCCTTCAAGAGCAGCAAAAAACCGAAAGCCTCGTTCTGGATCAGATCCTCGCCTCCTACGACAGAATAATCGATTTAGTTCGGGACTCTCAGTATGAGCGGGCACTCGAGAATCTTCAAGCTTTGCGGGATTTCCTGGAACAGGACGCTGTGGTGGCGCTGCCGATTATCCAGCGAAGGCGTCCCGTCGAGCTATTTATCATAGGATCCTTAGAAGAGCTCATTCAGAAAATCTACCTTGGCTCGATCGACACCTCGTCTCTCATCGCTTCGTCGAATCTGCTGAACGAGATTGCCTCGAAGGTCGCTGAGGCGAATGAGGCGTTCGAGGCCGGCGATCTATCCGCTGCCGAAAAGCTCTACGAAGGGGCTCTACAGAGAATCTCAGCAGTTTGGAGCAGTCACTCCAGGTTGGAGGAAATCGAAAAAATCTCGCTGGATCAGGAGCAGAAAAAGCTGGATGCTCTCATCGGTGAGGGCGACAGACTCTACGTTGCGGAGGATTATCGCGCCTCGGTGGACCGTTACACGCAGGCCATCACGTACCTCAAGCAGGACGCAGCGGTGGCATCTCGAATCGTGGAAAGGATCATGGATTCCGCATTCCGCCTTTTCTCCGACAGGGCAGTGACGCAGACCGCTGTTGAAGCGACTTCAACTGCAGAGGCTGCAACTATGCAAACCGAAAAGGCGAAAGCGGTGATCAACCCTCTCTTGCTCGAGCGCCTCGCCGTTTTAAGGGAGGAATTCGAGGAGTTTGCCGAAAATAACCGCGCATCCTCTGCACCTTCGTCGGAAACTCTTAGCCAGCTGCTCGAAGCCAAGATTCTAGTCATGCAGATCATAGCGGCTGAGCCGGTAAGATCACAATACCCCGAGCTGTATGAAATGATGGAACGCTACTTCGATGCCTTCGGAGACGAACGGACCCGGGACGGCCGATATAGCGCTCTCCAGAACATCATTTCGATTCTAGAACAGATATCTGGAGAGAAGGACCGTGAGGAGGCGTATTCTCTCTGGAAAAGCTACGATCGCGCCGATCAGCGGGCTCTGATCCTTAAGCTGCTCACAAAGCTCCAGAAGCTGCTCCAGCCGTAAGACGCCCTTACAGACAGGTCCCAATCAGACAGGTCCTAATCGCCGGATTCACGTACCCCGCTACCAGCCCGAATCAGGGCAGCAACCTTATTACCAGGTCATAATCCGCGCCGATACTTCCCGGCGCTCCATCCAGCCACTGATAGACGCCGACGCAGTAGTTCTCACCCGGTGTCAGACCGATGATAGACCAGGGCGGTGAGCCCGGCTCTACGTCAACGTCAATGTCCGCTGTGCCTAGAGTGGTTCCTGAAATCACATTGTGCCAGAAATCGAGGTCCAGATCGTCGAACCCCGTCGCCCAGGTGACTGTGATCTCGATCTTGGTTACGCCCGGGCCGGCCTGGAACTCGAAAGTGTCGTACCGGCCTGACGGGCCTTCCATGGTTCCGTCTATATGGATCAACTCATACTGATCTCTGACACCGATGTTTTGAACATCCGTTGCTACGGGATTCGGAGGCCCATCGTCGTTGGTCTCGACCTCGGCTATGACGTCGGGCACGGGTATTGCAGAAGAGACGATCCTGTCGTTGACCGGATTCCCGTCATCATCGGCTGTTATATCGATGATCAGGTAGTAGTACGTGTTGAAGGCGGGCCAGTTTCCGTTAAAGACGATATTGACAGAACCGCCTCCTCCCAATGCACCGGTGGCTCCGGAGTCGATCGAGGTGTCGCCGCCGTCGAGCACCTGATCTGTTGATGCGTAAACAACCCAATCGATGCTCTGGGTTCCCGGATTAGCGGTGGTGTTTTGAATATCGAAGTTGTGAGGCAGGCTAAGCGCCGCACCTGGAGTTCCGTCCGGCGGAACATTGGTAGCAGAAATCTCGTAGTCCGGAGTCGGTCCGCTGGTCACTACAGTCCCGCCGTTGTCGTCGTAGTCGTTGGCACTGTTGCCATCGTCAGTTGCGGCGACATCCACGATGAGGTAGTAAGTCCCTGCGGAGCCCGGCCAGGTACCGGTGAACGCTATGGGACCGGCACTCATGCCGCTGTTCAACGCAGCGGTTGAGCCCGAATCGATAAAGGTGTCTCCCACCCCCAGAATGGCGTCAGTCGAAACGTAAGCCTCCCAGAACACCGTCTGGCTACCGTTGTCCGCTCCGACGTTCTGAACGGTAAAATCGCCGGCAATAGGTCCCCCGGCTAATGTGCCGCCGGTGTTGTTGACCACCGTCACATCGTAGTCGACGTTTGGAGCGGTAATCGCCGTTCCACCGTTGTCCTCTTCGTCGTTGACGGCATTGACATCATCGGCAGCCGACACGGCTATGATCAGGTAGTAGGTTCCGGCGGAACCCGGCCATGTCCCGGTGAATCCTATGCCCACGGTACTCATGCCGGCGTTAAGCGCCCCCGTAAAGCCCGAATCGATAAAGGTGTCTCCCACTCCCAAGGTGGCGTCGGTCGACACGTAAGCCTCCCAAAACACCGTCTGACTCCCGTTGTCGGCTCCGATGTTCTGAACCGTAAAATCTCCCGATAGAGCTCCTCCTGCCACTGTGCCGCCGGTGTTGTTGACCACCGTCACATCGTAGTCGACGTTTGGAGCGGTAATCGCCGTTCCGCCGTTGTCGTCGTAGTCATTCGCTCCGTTGACATCGTCAGCAGCTGATACGTCCACGATCAGGTAGTAGGTCCCCGCGGTACCCGGCCACGTTCCGGTGAAAGCTATGGGACCGGCGCTCATGCCGCTGTTCAGCGCAGCCGTCGTACCTGAGTCGATAAAGGTATCTCCTACTCCCAGGGTGGCATCGGTTGAAACATATGCCTCCCAGGATACGGACTGACTCCCGTTATCGGCCCCGATATTCTGGACCGTGAAGTTGCCCGCAATGGGGCCATTGGCCACTGTGCCGCCGGTGTTGTTCACCACGGTCACATCATAATCAACCGTCGGAGCCGTGATGGCCGTGCCTCCATTGTTCTGTTCATCGTTAACTGCGCTCACGTCGTCGGCAGCCGTTACGACTACAATCAGGTAGTAAGTTCCTGCGCTGCCAGGCCAGGTGCCGCTAAAAGCTATGGGGCCGGCACTAGCGCCGGCGTTAAGCGCAGCCGTCGAACTCGAATCGATGAGGGTATCCCCAGCTCCCTGGACAGCATCAACCGACACATAGGCTTCCCAGAATACCGTCTGGCTCCCGTTGTCGGTTCCCACGTTCTGTACCATGAAGTTGCCTGCAATCGCTCCTCCGGCGATGGTTCCTCCTGTGTTATTTACCGCTGTAACGTCATAGTCCACATCCGAAGTCGTCGTGAGGATCACGCCGCTATTGTCGTCATCGTTTGCCGAGTTGGTATCGTCGCTGGCCGAAACTAGGACGATCAGGTAGTGATTGCCCGCGCTGAGAGGCCAGGTACCGGTGAAGGCGATAGGACCGGCGCTCATGCCGCTGTTCAGTGCGGCCGTAGAGCCGGAATCGATGAGCGTTTCGCCTCCGCCCAGAGTGGCGTTTGTCGAGACGTAGGCGTCCCAGTAAACAGTCTGGCTCCCGTTATCCGCGCCTATATTCTGTACCGTGAAATTGGCGGTAATAGCGCCGCCGGCATCCGTGCCGCCGGTGTTATTTACAGCTGTTACATCGTAATCCACATTGGGCTGGGAGATGGTGATTTGGCCTGCTGTAACCTGAGTGTTGTTGGCCGTCGTAAGATCGTCTTCGGCGGATACTGTTACAATAATGTAGTAGCTCCCGGCTGTTGTAGGCCAGTTTCCCGCGCTGACAACGATATTGGTCGTACCGCTCGAAGCAAGTGGCCCGGTCGAACCGGTTGTGAGCAGCTCGTCTCCGGGGCCAAGCACGGTATTGCTCGAAGCGTAGAGGTTCCAGTAGATCGTTTTGCTTCCGTCCGCGCTTCCGATATTGTCCACGTCGAAATTGGTACCGGAAATGGCGGTTCCCGCCAGCGCGGCGCCAGGAATCGTGATTCCCGTGATGTCGTAGTCTACATTGGTCACCACATTCGTCACGGTGATCGTGGCAGTGTCCGTATTGGGAATCGGCAAAGCAGAGTCCTGCACCTGGACGGTGTCGGTACCAGGAGTGGCTCCGGCTACGTATGCCCCGGCTACCGGCACATTGATTGTAGGAGAGCCCGACCCAGTGCCTGTCAATGAGTAGGTGTAAGGCGGCGTGCCACCCGTAGCCATAAAGGTCAGGCCGTTATTTACTGCTACGCTTATGGTCTGAGGAATGATGGTCAAAGCTCCCGAGTCCGTTACCGTGACTGTCGCGTCGCTTGTCGCGCCTTTGCTGTCCTGTACCCGCACTACGTCGGCACCCGCAGCCACTGGAGCCGTATAGAATCCCGTGTTCGCAATGATCGTTCCCATTCCGGAAATCACGGAAAAGGTGTAAGGCTCGCTTCCGCCGGAGGCTGAAAAGGTGAGGGTTTGGGTCACCATAAGGGTCACAGAGGGTGGGCCGATCGTCAGCGGCGACTTGAGCCCCGCGAAACCTTCTTCTCCGTCTAAAAGCTCACTCAGCACGAAATCATTGCAGCCGGCAAACAAGAGGGCTGCCAGCAGCACGAGTGCGAGAAACAGCAAAACGGAATTCCCGCCACGTCTCATTGACTAAAACCTCACAAAAAAATATCCCGCTGGGGTGAATCCCATCAGCAGGCCATCGGTATCGAAGTAAATGGCGTAGGATGCATCGATGGTCAATCCCAGAGTCTCACTCAGAGGAAAAGAGAAACCGATTCCCGCGGTGGCGAACGGTAGAATTTTCGTAAACTGCCCAGTTCCTTTGACATTTACAATGAACAGAGCCGGGCCGCCCGCTAAGCGAGCATAGAGCTCGATAGGACCGCCGCTGGAGAAAGTGTAGCGTAGGTCCGGGCCAGCGGGGATGAGCAGGTTCCGAGATGAGGTGATCAATCCCTCTGCCTGAAAGATGTTGATTCCTGCCATCAGGCCAATTGCGATAATCCCGCCTTGAAGGGGAATCCGATATCCACCATACAGAAGGGGCATGAGACCCAACTTGAAGTACTCACTCACATTGCCTGTGGCGATGAAAGGAGAAAGCCCCGCAGATACTTCGAAGCGCTTCCGCAGTTCTATAGATGTCTCTTTTTGGCTCGCGCCTTCGAGCTTGGCCGATGCTTGCTCATCCGTTGTGGCTTTCCCGTTCGATGTGGTTCTTTCCTCTCGCTCGACCTCTTTTACAAGGCTGGCGATTCTGTCTTTCTCCGATTCGAGGATTTCTGAGACAGCTTCTCTTATTATCCTGTCGAGAGCGAGATCGACCCGACTCGATCTGTAGACGGTCGGCCGGCTGCGATTCTCACCCACATCGAACCAGGAAAAGCCGATCTGAATCGTACCGGCGGTGACGGAGTACGTGCTACTCAGCACGAATTCCGCCTCGGCCTTCTTCCCCAACTCAAAAAGATCAATATCTGAAGTTTCCGAGGCTTCGAATACCTCACTGAGGGAGACGACACGGAGTCCAGTGCGTCCCATTTCCAGCGTCACGGCTTCTTCTATCACCTTCTGAAAAAGCGGATTCTCCTCCTGAGTCGATTCCTGGGTTACTTCGAGAACCAACGGCCAAAGCTTCTCCATCCTGCCTTCCTGATCGGCTGCCTCCTGGCCAACTGTCTCCTGGCAGCAGGCTGCCCGTACTATCAGAAATGCGAGAATCAGAGCAACGATCAGGGGCCGCGAAATCCCCTTCTTATCGAATGCGCACACTTTCTAAACCCTGACCGAAGTCGTTCCCCTGTAATTCCCAGTTTATTTTTGCGAATTTAAAGCTGTCGGAAGGATCAATTAAATGAAAACCAGTACTAGTATAACACAAGGCGTTTACGATTTCCAAAGATTCTTCCCGAACAACGAACGTGCCCTGTTGACCTCCTCCAGGCAAAGTGGGATTTTATGATGAGCTTTCAAGAGGGAGAAAAAAAAGCCGTGATCGGATATTCCGAGATTCTGGGGGCAAGAGAGAGACTGGTTAGAATTGCGCACCGAACCCCCGTGCTGAGCTCCCGATGGCTGAACAGCCTCTCAGGCTCTGAGCTTTTTTTCAAATGCGAAAACTTCCAAAGGATGGGGGCCTTCAAGTTCCGGGGCGCGTATAACGCTATAGTCCAACTTTCCCCTGAGGAGAAAGCCCGCGGCGTGATTACCCACTCGAGCGGAAACCACGCCCAGGCCGTAGCTCTGGCTGCCCGCCTTTTGGGTGTTTCGGCGACGATCGTTATGCCCGAGGGATCTCCCACCGTCAAGGTTAAGGCAACCCGTGATACCTACGGCGCGAAGGTCGTCTTCTGCGCAAATACCCAGAAATCAAGAGAAACCACAGCAGCAAAACTCATCGAGAATGAAGGATACAGCTTTGTTCATCCATCCGACAATGAAGAGGTGATAGCCGGAGCGGGCACGGCGACCCTCGAGCTGCTGGAGGATCAGCCAGAACTGGATATCGTTATAGCCCCGGTCGGTGGTGGGGGACTTCTCAGCGGTACAGCCCTGGCCGCTAAAGGTGTCAAGCCGCAGATTAAGGTCTGTGCAGCCGAACCGGAAGCGGTCGACGACGCCTATCGTTCGCTTGCAGAAGGACGTATCATGTCTAATCCAACAACCTCCACGATTGCCGATGGCCTCAAAACGAATCTGAGCGAGCGAACCTTCTCGATCATAAAGGATAACGTGAGTGAGATTATCACAGTTTCCGAAGAGGAGATTGTTAAGGCTATGCGCCTGCTCTGGGAACGCATGAAAATCGTAGTCGAACCATCCGGGGCGGTCGCCCTGGCTGGAGTTCTCTCCGAAAAACGTCAATCAAAGGGAAAAAGAATCGGAATTATTTTGAGCGGCGGCAACATAGACCTCCAGGCCTTTTTCCAAAACCTGGAGATCCGCATAGATAGCCTACGTCACCCGAGCTAACCGCGAACGGAGTAGAAAGCATCCTTTCCCGGATAGGTGGCGGTACCCTCCAGCATCTCCTCTATTCTGAGCAACTGATTGTATTTGGCTAGCCGATCGGATCGCGACATAGAGCCGGTCTTGATCTGCCCCGTCTCCAACGCCACCACTAGATCGGCTATAAAGGCATCCTCGGTCTCGCCGCTGCGATGGGACACGATCGCCGTATATCCCGCCTTTTTCGCCATTTCCACCGCCTCGTAGGTTTCGGTGAGAGTACCGATCTGGTTGACCTTGATCAGAATCGAGTTGGCGATCCCTCCCTCTATGCCCATTTTGAGGCGTTTCGTGTTGGTCACAAAAAGGTCGTCCCCAACGAGTTGCACCTTCGCCCCCAACCGATCGGTGAGAAGCTTCCATCCGTCCCAGTCGTCCTCGGCCATTCCATCTTCGATCGAGATGATCGGATACTTCTCGACCCAATCGGCCCAAAAGTCCACCATTTCTGCCGGCGTCAGCTCCCTGCCGTCGGATTTCTTAAAGACGTACTTTCCCTTGCTCTGATCGAAAAATTCGGATGCCGCAGGAT
>CAZLRN010000210.1:0-8011 GCA_964561715.1 uncultured Spirochaetales bacterium | reverse complement strand
CGGGTTCGTACTCGCAGAATAGAATTTCGCCCTTTTGAAATGTTCTGGCAAACCACTTGACCATATCCATTGCGGCTAGCGTCCTTCCATCTCTCGAAGCGATTTGATGACCTTTTTATGAAGAGTCTCAGATTCACTCGTCATGGAAAGAATTTTCCTAAACAGTCCCTTTGCCGTTTTATCTTCGCCAAGCCTAGCGTTACTTGTAGCAATAAAAAAGAGGGCATCCTTGAGATCGGGGTGTTTGGGATAGGCCTGTATAAGCTCTGTAAAAACTCTAATGCTAGGCTTGAATTGACCCATGTGAAAGAGACATCTTCCGATTTCGTATCGAGCTTTCGAGGTATACTCCTCGTCCAATCCTTGGTCCACTAGCTTCTTGAACTGCCTGAGCGCCTCATCATACTTCTCTGCCGAAACTAGGCTCACTGCATCATAGTACATTTGGGCCGTCGCCGAAAGCTCCTTGGTCTTTTCGGGCTTGGCTATCTCCGGGGTGAAGCCCGGTAGTTCCGGCACCGGACCATTGCCCTGACCATACTTGCCTAGATACTCCTCTGCTACTTCGAGATACTTTGTCGCTACGTCGGAGTATCGACCCGAAGGGTAATAAACCAGATACTGATTGAACGCGTATATTGCCTGGGAGTACTGCCTGGCTTTGAGATAATATTCTCCGATGCGGTACAACCCTTCTTCGGGATCAACCTGCTCATCAGAAACAAGAAGGCTTTGTACCCTATTGTGGTTTCGTCTGAGCTGGTTCGAGAATACTCTTAGCATCTTGAGGATAACTCGGGTATTTTTCGAGACCAGTTGCTCGAATTCGGGCACTTCCATGGCAATAACTGTCGAGTCCTGAAGAGCCACAGCAGTTTCCTCTCGAGCGTACCGCCCCATTGCAGAACGGACTCCAAAAAACTCGCCTACCTTTATAAGCTCGTGGATATCCTGCCCAGTCTCGATATCGATGTAGTTGAGGCTTACCTTTCCTTTATTGAGAACAAAAATTTTGTCGCTGAGATCGCCAATGAAGAAAATAATGGAATTGGCTCTATAGGCTACCGCCTTTGGTGACACCTGTTTCGATCTCCTGTGCCTGAAAGATCGAACTCCCCTGCTCTGGCTTAAGAATCAATCATCCAGCGGAAGGAAGTCCAGCTTCTTCTTGAATCCGACCTTCTCACGTACCTCGCTCAGTAGGCGCGCAGGATCACCCTTTACGAATTTCTCCTGCCCCCTAACTCTAATATCGGTATAACCCTTTCCATCTAATTGGAAAAACTCTTTATACCGTTTCGACCCAAGTACAGGGGTACCTGCCCACGTTAAAAGTTCGATATCCTCGACTTGAGCCTTGATGAGCGCCTCATAAGGATTGTCATCCCGTGGCTTGAGAACGAAGATATCTGCGAACTTGTTCTCTTCGATGGTTCCTATCTCCTTCTGCATTCTGAAAGCCTTTGCTGCGTTAATGGTAACCATATCGAAGATGATCCTGGCATCCAAAACTTCACCATACATTTTTTTGAACATCTCTCTGGCGAAGCGAATCTCCTCGAACAGATTGATCGACCCGGTGTGGGTCGAATCGGTTCCGAGAGCGCAGTTGATGCCTGCATTCAGGATCTTCTTTATCTTACAAGTTACATTGAACATGAAAAAATTGGAAGATGGACACCAAACAACAGTACAACCCCGCTTTTGAACCTTTTTGATGTCCACTTCTGAAAATCCAAGGCAGTGAATGAGCACATCGTGCTCGTCGAGGGTATTACAGCTCTCGAGCAATTCGATCCCATGCTGGTACTCCTCGTCGAAACCTTCTTCCATATGAATAATGAAGGGGAAATCGTTCTCTCGAGCCTTTTTATGCTCTTCTTCTATTCCTTCGCCCCAATCGAGAGAGTATGAAGATGCTTCGTGGGCAATCGTATAGTTCTGGATGACTCGAAGCGGAAGACGTGGTATAAGCGGATTATTTTCTTCGTGGGGATAGTGATCATTGACGGTTACGACACCTGAGAAGAGGTTTTTGTATCCACCGAGAAAGTAGCAATCTTCCTGGGAGAGGTTTGACCTTTCTTTGAGTACTGGTGAACCCCTTAGATCCCTCTCCCAGTTAGCGCATTTGAGGTAAAACTGACCCTCAGGGGGGCCGACTTTTGGAAGATAGGTGCCTCTCAGGTGATCGTGAACATTGATCAAAGCTGGGAATACAACAAGATTGGAATCGAGAGCCAGGTCCTTTTTGGATCTCGCGCCCAGCCTGGCAATTCGCTCATCGTCAATCTCAACTGCGGTATCCTCGATGGTCCCCTCGGGTGTAACGATTCTCACACCACTGAGAGAGTAGGTACTAAGCATTGAGCTTCCTTTTTCCCTCCACCGACCTTAGAATTGTATGATTTGGCCTTTCTTCTGTCAACATGAGCAAATTCCGACCCGATTTGTGAAAATAAGCATATACAATTCGCCAAGCAAGGTCCATCATCAAGGCTTTTATCGCTACTCTTCCCGCTTAACCACAAAATAGGACACATTTTGTCCGTCTTTGTCAGTCATCTGTTTTGTATTGTAGGGATCGGTCACTCTGATCCCGTTTACCATTAAAGTATAGTACTTTATTCCCGGGCCCATGCGTAAAATCGTCTCATACCTACCAGAGTCGATCGGGCTTTCCGGGAGTTCGTTCTGGAAGGGATCCCAATTATTGAAGTTTCCCACTATAGACACGCTGTCACCCGGATAGCCTTTGTAGACGAATCGATATCGAGTCGAATCCAGTTTTTCAGGATTAATGATCTCTTTGAAAGCGATTCCGGTCACCTCGAAAAAGGAATAGTCAACATCCAACAGCCCCCCGCTGATTGTGTGAGGATTGTTAGGATCCTTCATCCACAAACCATCGACGGCGATTCTGTATTTCAGGCAGGCGCAATCTTCTGGAATGGGAAACACGAGGAAAAAGACGTTGTTTTTGTTTCTCGTGTAAGTGTGCAAAACTTTGTAGTCCTCATGGGCGAATCGGGCGGCTACGTGTCTGACCGGCCATCGATCTTGGGAGTGGTAAGTCAAGATGACCTTTCCATCGAACTGCTCTGGCGGGCCGGCCGATTCGAGAGACATCAGCTTGGACTCCAAGAAAAGGGCTGATTCTGCGCCGACAGAGTTCGAAGAAGCAAGGAGAATTCCAACTATGCATAGAACGAGTTTAAAAGCTTTCATTTTTTGTTTATACTTTCTTATTCGGAAAAGCGAAACTAAGGCTTAAATTCGGTGTTAGAGGCCGATAATTGAACTGTAAACATGCCAACTCTTGAGGACATTCAACAGTTTAACAAGGTACTGAGAGAGATCGGATCAGAGCCTGAAATTCTGGCTGAGAGATCTGAAGAGATCGAAGACATTCCTCCGCCTGAGCAGGGTCTTTCTGAAGATCTCCAGGAACTTCTGGAAACAACGCAAGCCGCAGGCGAAGAAGCCGTTGAGGGCATAACTCTAGAAGCTGAAGAACCTGCTGCAGAGATGCCGCCAACGACTGAACAACCCCCAGCGGAAGCCCCTCCCGAAGAAGAACAACCCCCTACATTCGACATGGAAGAGGCCCTCCCTTCTGAGTTGCCTGATTTGGACTTCGAGTCTCTATTCGGTGAACAAGAGAGCGGCTTAGGACAAGGGCTCGACGAGCTGCCCGGCGAATTCCAGGAGGTTGGTGGGCGGCCGAGCCCGGCGGCCGAGGGTGAGGAACCCGAAGGCGAGATAACCGAGGGCGAGGAGGAAGTTGGCGAGGCGGTCGAAGCTCCCGAGGCAGAGGTCGAGCCAGAACTCGCCGTACCCGAAGAAGGCGAGGAGGAGTTAGCCGCTGTCTCAGAAGCAGTTGAGCTCCCTGAAGAGTTCGAAGTACCCGAAGTAGGCGCTTCCGAGGAAGCTTTCCCCGAGGAAGGCATCATAGAAGAGGCTGTAGCGGATGAGGGCGCAGCAGAAGAGGAGGCTCTTTTCGAAGGCCTCGAGCTTCCAGAAGAAGCGGCACCGTCTACCGAGGAGGAGCTCTTTCAGCCTCCTGAGGAGCTTCTGGAGGGACTCGAGGTCGAATCCATTGAGGGTTTGGCAGCCGGTGCCGAGGAAGCTGAAGAGGGCGCTACGGTAGAAGGTGCCGAGGCCGGCGAACTTCCCGAAGACTTCGAGCTGCCGGACATGGGTCCTATCGAGGAAGAGGCCGAAGCGGAGGAGTTCCTGGAAGAGGGACTTCCTGAGCTTGTCATGGAGACCTCGATGGCCGAAGAAGGTGTTACAGAGGAGGGTGCAGAAGAAGAGGGGGCTCTCCCTGAAGGGTTCGCGCTTCCAGAAGAGGCCGTGCCGCCTGGAGAGGAAGACGCCTTCCAGGCGCCCGAGGAGCTCTTGGAGGGACTCGACGTCGAAGAGCTCGAGGTTCCCGAAGCAGCTGATTTTGAAGAAGCCGAAGCTGAGGAGGCCGAAGCCGCTGAGCGTCCGAGCCCAGAGACCTTCGTTGAGGAATTGGGTGTCGAAGAGGGTGCGGAGGCGGAGGAGGCTTTCGAAGAGGCAGAAGAGATAGTCGAAGAAGCGGAAGGCGAAGCCGAGGAAGGTGAACCAGAAGAAGAGATCTCACTCTCTGATGAGCTCGAAGAAATGCAGGGCTTCGATCTGGGCGCAGAAGAAGTAGAGGGCGAAGACTTCCAGCTCGATGACTTTGCTCTTCCCGGAATGGAGGAAGAAGCGGAGGCTCCGTTTGAAGCCCCTCCAGAGGCCGCAGAGGTGCCTATCATGGGGGAGCCGGAAGAAGGATTCCCGGGAGAGGTGGGTTTCCCCGGCGAGGAAATCCCTGGAGCCGAAAGCCAGTACACAGAGGAAGAGTTCGATGCCATCAAGCAGAGTCTGGCGAGTCTTCCTCTGAATCTGAAGATCGCGATAGAAGAGGTAATCGGCGAGAACCAGCTTACCGAAGCAGATCAGAGAAGGTTGCTCGATGCGCTTATTGCAGGCGAATCGGCTTTGGAAATCGCTCAGCTGACGACACGGCTCACCGGGCGAGAGATTGAGCTTCCAAAACGATTTGAAAAGAGAACGGGAATTGCCTTTGAACGCGAGAGGAGGACTTTCGCGTACGCGTTCCGTGAGAACATCGTTCCCCTGCTCAGGGTGTTCATTCCGGCAGCTATCGTCGTCTTTATTCTCAGTGTGGCCGCCAACAAGTATATCATCCAACCCCTTCGCGCTGAATCGTTATACAACCAGGGATACACAATGATCCCGCAGGACAGGTTTATCGAGGCCGAAGAGAGATTCGATGCAGCTTTTGCGATCAATCGCGTTAAAGGGTGGTTCTACAGATACGCCGAACGCTACGTCGAAGGCAACCAGATCACACGGGCCGAGCAAAAATACGAGGACCTGCTCCTGCACTATCGAGACGACAAAAAAGGCTTGCTTGATTACGCCCGCCTGGAAACCGAGCAGACAAAATTCGCGAAATCAGAGGAGCTTCTCAAGCGAATTCTGGATAGGGAGGCCTTCGACTACGATGCGCTCCTCGCCTCTGGCGACAACTATCTCGAATGGGCAAGAAGAGACGAGAAATACTACGACAGCGCCCGTGATGCCTATCTCCGCATCTTAAAAGGCAAGGATGCGTCCCGTGATGAGCCATGGCTCCACATGCTACGCTACTACATCCGAACGGATAATCCAGCGGAAGTCGAGCGGATCAAATCTATGTTCGAGTCCGATAAAGGCAAGAAAATAGATCCGTATATCTATACCGAGCTCGGCGGTTATCTGATCAGCAAGGGCAAGCTCGATGATGTGAAGAGCATCTTGAATCGTTCGATGAAAGCCAAGCGCGACCTTCCGGAAACTTACTATCAATATTCGCGGTTCTTCAAGGAAACTGGCGATAGCGTCAAAGAGATGGAGGCCTTGAACTTCACCCTTTACTATCTCGACGAGGCCCAGGCAACTCCCGAACGGCTGGCTGTACGAATCAAGACTCAAAACCGTATTGGAGAGATTCACTACGCTGATGGTGAAAATCTCGAAGCCGAAAGAGAGTTCCAAAAAGCTATCAAACTCATCAGAGATGGGGCTGAAAGAAAGCTGATTCCCAAGGATGCTGATTTTGGGAAGGTATTTTACAACAGCGGAGACATCCACTACTACGTTCACAGAAACTTAGATGTATCTAAAGCACTCTACGAAGAGGCCCGAAGCTACGGGTTCGAAGCAGCAGAGCTCAACTACAAACTGGGCTATATCGATTATGTTGGCGGAGATTACGAAGGTGCCCTTTTAGAGTTTTATCAGATAGCATCTCCCTACCGCAATAATCGAAATCTCCTCTTCTCGATTGCCAACACACTCTACAACAGAAGGGCCTTCTTCGCAGCCCAGGGATACTACAATCGTCTGCTGGATCAGCTCGAAGACGACCGAGCCAAAATTCCGCTTCTGAGACCTCAGGAAGATGCAGAACATCGCTCTCTCGTCGAGATCCTCATGAAAACCTACAACAATCTAGGTGTGACGCTGCAAAAGCTCTCAGAATCGCCGAGGAATCTGGAAAAGGAGACCGATGCTCTCGTCAACTTGACCCGCTCATCGGAATATTTCGACGTATTGAGTCGGAATCCAGAGACTATGGAACGCGGCGAGACGAAGAATCTGGCTTTTTTGAATATGCGAGGGATTCTCTACCCTCAGTCGGATTTCCTACCTCAGATCTACATGCGAATCCCCAAGGACTCCTCTGCCATGCAATTCTAGTCCCTGCTAGAAGCCCCTGCTAGAATTCTGATTCACAATCCACGAGCCAGCCGAATCGATCCTCGAATCGACCGTATTGGATTCCCTTCAACGTTTTCAGCAGGTCATGGGTCACGTCACCGATTTTTCCGTTGCTGAAAACAACGGTTTTGTCTCCGTGGGTTATTGATTCGATGTAGGAGATGCCGGCTGCGGTTCCTGTTACAAAAACCTCCTTTGCCTCGGAGAACACCTCATCGACGGTTATTTTTCGTTCCTCGGTTTTGAATCCCTCGTCTGCTGCCAACTCGAGTACCGATTTTCGAGTCACGCCGGGCAGAATCGTGTCGGCCAGCTCAGGAGTGACGATAACATCGCTCTTGAGCAAAAAAAATATATTACAGGAAGAGCCTTCCTCGAAATGCTTCTGTTCGAAGTCGAGGAATATCGCCTCCATATAGCCCTTCGCCATGGCGTCGTATTTGATCAAGGTCGGAACGACGTAATTAGCGTTGCACTTGATCCATCCGGTTCCGCCTGGGGTGGCGCGGAGCTTGTCGGTGATCAGCGCCTTGGAGTTGCCGGGGGCAAAGTAAGTGCCGACATTGGTGCTCACAACGACAACCCACGGATGATGACAGAGATTGAGGCCAATACCCGGCTCGCTGTAGGTAAAAGGACGGATATACACTGAATGCCCAGTTACAAAATCCTCCGCTTCCCACTCCGGATTGTAGGGAGGTGTGAATCCGAGCTTTTTGTTCTTCTCGACAACCGTTACGACTGCCTTGACGAACTTCTCCGGAGGAAAGGGGGGCATCTGCATTCCTTCCATGGACCGCGCCATTCGCTTGGCATTCTTTCCGGGTCGGAACAGCTTAAGGCTTCCATCCTTGTGAGGGTACGCCTTTAAGCCTTCAAAAACCCCGAATGCATACTGGCTGGTGTAGTTGACGAGAGGAAGCTCTTCGAACTGATTGCGCTTCCGGAGCAGCTTCGCCCTCTCATCAGCTGGGAGCTTGCTCTCCTGCTCAAGAGTCAGGTGAGGCTTTTCTTCGTACTTCTCCTCCCACTTCTCCTCCTCCGTGTATTCGGCTAGATACACCCACGGATTGACCTCAAGCGTGAAGCCCTTTGCCATACATAACTCCAGTTGCAGATTTAGGGTTGATTTTAAACCGGTCAAACAGCCGCGTCAAGTTATAGCACCTTCGAGTCGCACCCGGTGATAAAGGGTTGCGAGGCGTCAGGT
>CAZLRN010000209.1:0-8052 GCA_964561715.1 uncultured Spirochaetales bacterium | reverse complement strand
GGAGTGGAGGCTCCCAATTTTTTCAGTTTTTTCTTTACGCCAAACTCGTCTTGAAAGACGATATGGGTGTTTGTGTCTTCGAATATCTTGCGTTCGAAAGGTGGCTGGGGTCCGGCGTTAACGGGAAGAGCGACAAGGCCCTCGTCAAATCCCAAATAATCATGGGCATCTCGCTCCCGGGGACGCCTCTTGGAATAATCCTCGTGGGGAGCCGCCTCTCCCCTCACTCCGAGCCCGGGATTGAACTCTACCGATGTTTTGGAGGGCTGGTGCTTGGATTCCAAACCTTCGCGGTACCAGCGCTCCAGCGTGGCATACCAGTAACCCATTTCCCAGCGAAGCATCCGGTCGGGTTTATCGAAATTCATGATTGTCACAAATCGTTCGCGGGCATTCATGTTTTCCTCACAGGGTCACTTGGAAAGCTTCCAGGCGTTCGGCGTCCACATCCACGCCTAGTCCGGGAACTGTAGGCACATCCACATGCCCGTTGTTCACCTCGAAACGTGGTACGGTTAGCTCATCTCGAAGAGGATTTTCCGAGCGATCCATTTCCAGAAGAGGCTCATGCGGATTGAGTCTCCCCGGTATCCACTCCAATGTGCTCACCAGATGCAGACCGGCCGCAAAGGCGATTCCCGTTCCCCAACTGTGTGGGGTTACGTTGACGCCGAAGGTATTGGCCAGAGAAACGATCCTTTTCACCTCGGTTAATCCCCCGGCCGCGCAGATATCCGGTTGGGCAATATCGACACAGGGAGGCTCGACGAGGGCGCGAAAACCCGAACACAGGTATTCACATTCTCCTCCGGCAATGGGAATTTCTGTTCGTCGACGCAGCTCTCTATAGCCCCCGTAGTCCTCCGGTGATACCGGCTCCTCAAACCAGCCTATATCGTAGGGAGTTGCTCGACGCGCCAGCGCAGCCGCCTCGCTTCTCGAAAAGGCATGATTGGCATCCATCATGAGCCCTACGCCGGGACCCAATGCTTCTCTTACAGCGCGTAGGTTCCGCATGTCAGGCTCGATACCAAGCCCCACCTTCATCTTGACCGCAGTAAATCCCTGCTTCTTGTACAGAAGGGCCTCTTCAGCCAGGCGTCGGGACAGTTCTTTGCCCTCTGTCCAGTAGAGCCCCGTGGCATAGACTCTTACCCTGTCTCTTGCCCTTCCACCAAGCAGAGTCGAGACAGGCTGGCCAAGCAACTTGCCTTTGAGGTCCCAGATGGCGATATCGATCGCACTGATCGCTGCTACAAGAACACCACGTCTGGCAAAATCGAGCGATCGTTCGTAGAGGCCTCTCCAAATCCGTTCTTCCCATAGAGGATTACGGTTCACCACGAGGGGCTCGAGAAACCGAATCCCCGCTTCGACCACTCCGGCGGGGCCATAAGCCTCGCCCCAGCCATAGGTGCCATCTTCGCAGACGATCTTGACTAAGCAAATCGAACGCTCGGCGAACTTCCACTGAGAGTAGGAAAAGGGTGCTTTGAGCTTTTGCCCTACCGTATAGGTTTCGACTTTTTCGATTTTCAAGCTAGCATACCTTGAATCAATGCCCGCATTCTCGTCAAGCCTGCCGTGCTTCTTCGGGCGGCTTTACTTTGCTGAACATGAAAAAGAGAGCGAGGTTGTAGGCGATTTTTATCAGGCCGCAGGCAATAAAGGGAGCAGCGGCGGAAAAGGTGTTCCAGAGAGCCGTGCTGACAGAAGGCCCGATGGATGCCGAAGCGCTCCGGCCGACGTTATGGATGCCTGACATGGCTACTCTCTCCTCGGGTTTGACGATAGCCATCGTGTAGGAATCTCGGGCCGGAACATCCATGAGGGCGAGAAAGGCACGGAGCTGCCAGAGCGCAACGGCCAGCCATACCGACGATATGAAGGGAATGATGATAAGTACCAGGCTCGCCGGAATGTGAGTAAAAACCATGGTCCTGATCAGCCCGATTCGCCCTGCAATCTTTGCAGAAAGCCAAAAAGAGACAGCCATGAGCACGCTCGAGAAAAAGAAAATCAATGCAATGGATTCCAGCTCGATTCCGAACTTCGTCGAAAACCAATAGGCTACCAGACTCTGTACCATCAGCGAGCCCCCAAATCGATCCACTGCAAAGAGCGCTGTCAAAGTGAAAATGATACGACGTGAGGGCAGCTTGAAGGGATTGATCCAACGTCCCCTCGTTTTCGATACTTCCACATCGGAGGAGAGCATTCCATATAGAAACGTGGAAAAACCCAAGACAACGAGAAAACCGAAAAAGACCATTCTGTAGGAGTTACGGGCGCTTAAATCAAAGAGACTCCGCAGTGTGGCGGGCAAGCCGGCTGCAAGGGCTCCCAGGGCCGAACCCGCTGTTGCGACAATGCCATATATGGCGAACAGATCGGTCCGGCGCTTCTGGGGGACCGTTTCGGGAAGTATGGCCTGTTCGAGAGGTTGATGGGCACCGCCGGCTCCAGCTCCCTCGCCGCCGAAGCCGCCGCCCAGAAATGCAAAAACCGCAAGAAGGGCAAAGCGATCGGTCCAAATCAACGCTAGTAGGGACGAGCCGGAAAGCACCGAAAGAATCAGAAGCATACGCTTCCTGCCGATCCTCTCGGAGATCAGGCTGACGACAAAGATAGTAAAAGCCGAACCAGCAATGCCGAGGCTTAGCAATAAGCCGATCTGCACCAGCGAAAGTCCCAAGCCATCGAGATAAATGGCGAGAAAGACAGAGATTGACCCACGTACGAAGGTTCTCAAGCCACGAGCACTGATAAGAAGTTTGCCATCTCTGCTCACCCAGGTGCTGTTATCAGTCTTCGAGTACTTCACGGATCTTCCTGCCCAGGCTATTGGGTGTAAAAGGCTTCTGAAGGAATGCCACCCCAGATTCCAGTAATCCTCGATTCTTGATGGCACTGTTTGTATAACCCGACATGTAAAGCACCTTCATGTTCTCGCGGTTTGGGAGCAGGCTTTCGGCAAGCTCCGGTCCGCTTATACCCCCTGGCATCACGACGTCCGTCAACAACAATTCAATCGGACCACTATGTTCATTGTTTACACGAAGGGCCTCCCGGGCATCCGAAGCTTCTAGAACCGTATAACCGATACGGCGCAAAACGCGCAGAACCATTTGACGGACGGCCTCGTCATCCTCCACCACAAGAATGGTTTCCGTACCCCGACAGGAATCGATGGCAAGGGCCTGTGAGCTCGAAAGCTCCGCTACTTCATCTATTTGAGGCAAAAAAACCTTAAAGGTGGTTCCCTTCGTCAATTCGCTGTCTACGCTTATGTGACCGCCGCTCTGTCTAACAATGCCGTAGACCGTCGATAATCCCAGGCCCGTTCCCTTGCCGTGATCCTTCGTGGTGAAAAAAGGCTCAAAAAGGTGTTCGAGGGTTTCATTGTCCATTCCCACACCCGTATCACTCACGGCCAGCATGACGTGTGGACCAGCCTTGGAATCAACGTGGTGACGAACATAGGATTGGTCTAGTTCTATGTTCATGGTTTCGATCGTCAGCTCTCCGCCCTGGGGCATAGCATCCCGCGCGTTCACAGCCAGATTCAGAATCACCTGTTCTACCTGTCCCGGATCAGCCTTCACTAAGCCAAGATTCTGCGCCGTAACTGTTACGAGTTGTATGTCCTCGCCTATAAGTCGGCGAAGCATCTTCTCCATTCCATTGATAACCCCATTGAGATCCAGGACCTTGGGCTGCAGCACCTGCTTTCGGCTAAAAGCCAGCAGCTGTCGCGTCAGCGTAGCGGCCTGCTCGGTTGCCCGTTGAATCTCATGCAAATCACTCATGACCGCCTGCTCCGAAGAGAAACGCTCTATGAGCAGATCCGTATACCCGTTGATCGCGGTCAACAGATTATTGAAATCATGGGCAATTCCCCCGGCCAGCTTTCCGATGGCCTCCAACTTCTGTGACTGAAGCAGTCTCTCCTGAGTCTGCTGAAGCTCCTCCAGACTCTTCTTCAGATCCTGCATCAGCCGGGCTTTATGCCATGTGGCAGCAACCTGGTGAGCAAAGGCCGAGATGGCAGGTATATCTTCCGGGGTAAGATCGTCAGACTGGACAGAGAGTAGTCCGATAACCCTGCCTTCGGCAATAAGCGGTGACAGAATCGCTTTCTGAATCTTCAGTAGATTGAGTATCTGATCACCAAGGGGCATTGCGGAATCGGGCAAAATCCCTTTCAAGGCAGCACTCCCGACTTCGAGAGTCGTTACTCTCTCTCGGACGACCCGTTTGAAAGCCTCGGCAGTGTCAACATGAACCATAAAGTCCTCTGCCTCGAGACCCGATAGTTTCTTTGCCATCACCACTGTCTTGGAGTCGTAGCAGTGATAGTGCAGTCTCAATCGCTCTAGAGTTTCATCTGCAACAAAGACGGCACATGAAAAACCGAGGTTCCCTAAGGTATCGCCGATCGTTCTGAAGACCTTATCCGGATCGAGCGCTCGCTCCATGCCGGCTGCTGCCGTGTTGAGGCTTCGGAGAAGGACCTCCGCCCGCTTCCGCTCGGTGATGTCGGTGACGATTCCCAGCATTGCATCCTCTCCCTCGTACCTGATGACCTTGGATGACAGTATGGCCTCGATGCGCCTGCCCTCTTTGGTGAGGAGGGCGTACTCATAGGGGATAACCTCCTCTCCAGCAAGACGCCTGGTATAGTTGCGGCTGATCAGTTCTCTGTGTTCCGGGGCGATCAAGGCAAAAAAATCGAATTGAGGAGAGTAAAACTCCTCGCGAGTGTATCCGGTTGCCTGCTCACAGATTCGATTGGCGTATACGATCCGCCCCCTCTTATTGATAAAGATCATGTTGGGAGACTGCTCGGCGAGATTTCTGAACTTCTCCTCAGATTCCCGCAAAACTTCCTCTGTGCGCTTCCTCTCAGATAGTTCCTGTTGCAGCTCCCCGTAGAGGCGAGCATTCTCGAGCGCATTCGCCAGCTGATCGGCGATAGTCTGCATCGTAAAAAGATCTATTTCGACAAAGTCGTTTAGCTTGGAGCTTTGGGCATCCAGAACCCCGATAACCTGGTCCTTGAGCTTGATCGGAACGGCCAGCTCGCTGGCCACGGCGGGGCTTTCCACAACTCCAGCATAACGATCGTCCTTCGAGATATCTGGTATCAGCAGAGGTTCCCCCGTATCCGCAACCCAGCCGGTGATTCCCTCCTTTCCGATTCTTAGCTTGATGAATCCAATATGATCCTGAATCGCCGGCAACGTCGTAGCTCGCAACACCACGAACTCCCCTTCTACCAAAAGGATATTCACGTTGTAGTAATGAAAGGCGTCGCCTATCCAGCTTACGGCCCGCTGCAAGAGCTCGTTCATCTCGAGAATGGCGGTCGTAGCCTGACCAATCCGAGATATGAGCTCCTGACGGGTCGCCCTTTCCTTGAGCGCCCGCTCAGCACGCTTTCGTTCTTCGATTTCCCTCCTCAACTCAGAGGTTCTCTCTTCGACCCGAATCCCTACCTCTTCGTAGGCTTTCTCCAGTTGCCTGGTTCGTTCTTCTACTTTTCGTTCGAGCTCCGATGCCACTGAGCGCAGAGGATTGAGTATCTGCTGTCTGACGACCGCATAACCCATAATTGCAGTACCGACAATGGTAGTCAGAGAAAACACGGGAATATCAATTTGAACGATACCTTTGAGGAGATAGCCCAAGAGAAGGAGTAATACGCTCAACGCAAGCATTCGCTCCATTCTATTTCGGCGCGCTCTGAGAAACAGAAGCAGGGAAACAATCATGAAAGCCGCCGAAAACACCAAGACCACATAGGCCAGCGGTTTGAGAGTGACGACCGCGACGCCGCTGGGATTGATCGCCGGATCAACAACGACCTGGTGGCTAAAAAGGGGAATGGCGAGAAACGAAATTGAAGCCAGGCCGACGAGCGCAACTACATCATACCAGATCGTAGAAACACCGATGTATCGCGATGCAAACAACAGAAGCACGGGTCCCAATAAATAAAAGCTCAGTACGGCAAGTTCCGCCAACAGGAGAGCATTGCCCCGTTCCAGCCAGAGGGCCAGACGGAGAGCGAGGGAGAAGATCGCCGCAATCGCAACGAGCAGCGTGAAGAGGGTAAAGGAGGCGTTGAGCGTACGCTTCGGCTCAGCACTAAAAACAACCATTGCGAGAGCAAGGGCGATGAGCGAAGAGACTCCTAAAGCGAAATTGTCGATCCAAAAAACTATGGACACGGCTTAACCATAATAATATACATTTTTGAGAAATTTGTGACCCTCTCTATCCCACTTTTTCTATCTTGCCTTGCCTGATGAGGCGAGACCAACCCGGTCTCTACCCGCCTCCTTTGCTCGATACAATGCCTGATCCGCTGATTCACGGAGGGCTTCGAGGGTCACCGCATTCGCAGGGTAGGATGCGAGGCCTTGACTGGTCGTCACATTCTGTATGGAACCCGGCATGCCTTTTAGAATCTCGAGATTCCGGACGTCTCGGCATATAGCTTCGGCTATGGCTCTCGCCTTTTCCGAGCTCGTGTTCGGCATGATGACGGAGAACTCATCGCCACCGTAGCGCGCGAGGATGTCGTTCTTGCGGAGGTGCTTTCGGAAGATCTGCACCACACCGAGGATGACCTCGTCGCCTTTGGCATGACCGTAGGATTCATTGATATCTCGAAAGTAGTCGAGATCGACCATTATGAGCGAAAAGGGGCTTCCGTCCCTCTTGGACGATTCGAATTGATCGGTGAGCGCCTCGTCGAGGTATCGTCTGTTGTATGCACCTGTGAGCTCGTCGGTAATCGCTCGCTTTCGAGCCGTTTCACCCCACCGCACCATATCAGAGAGAAACTCACTAGTGTTGCGGAGTCTCTGAGTAATACTGTTGAGCATTCTGAACATGATCTTGATCGCCGTGTAGGGATGCTCGGTAATGAGCCGGAAAAAGTCGCTGTCGTCCATCGCAAGAAGCCGGCTCTTTTCTTTTGTCAAACACGACGCGGAGCGTGGGGCATTTTCGAATATGGACATCTCGCCAAAAAAATCACCTGACCTAAACTCCACGATCTCACGCTCAGTTCCATTCGGTAGCCTGATCGAGATAGCCACTGTTCCAGATTCCACGATGTAGAGTTGTCGCCCTTCCTCGCCCTCCCTGAAGATAGTCTTTTCCGCCTCAATCTCCAGGGGGTGCATACATTCGACGATGTTCTCGATCTCCTCTGGCATGAGCTGAGAAAAGATATCCACCGTCTGAAGAAATGATGTGTTCCCGCTCACCCCTCCTCCTCTAATAGCACGCTATCCCCTCCGTGGCTCCTGGCCTGCAGCATAAGGGCGAAGCACTTCTCGACAAGCGATTTAATATCCCGAGCATGTTCTGGATATATGGCTACACCCACACTCGCGGTCAGCACGATCGGCTTTCCCTCCGTGGCCGAGGAGGTATCGATTTCCCTAAAGGCGTTTTTCAAGTCTTCGGCAGCGTGGGCGGCCTTGTTCTTTTTCGTGTCAGGAAAGAGCAAGGCGAATTCGTCACCCCGATACCGGATGCCAAAATCCTTTTCTCCCAGGTTGGATCTTACAGTATCCGCAAGCATCCGCAGCACGCGATCTCCCGAATCATGGCCGAAGGTGTCATTGATATATTTGAAGTTGTCCGGCTTGATCACCAACATGCTCGACGTCTCGCCCATCTGGGGAAGCAGATTGGCCAGATCCTCCTCCAAATAGGAGCGATTGTACAACCCCGTCAGTTTGTCTATATAGAGCTGCTTCCGCAGATCCTCCAGCCAAGGGCTCCTCTGCGAAACGAGATTATTTGTAGATCGTATTCTGCCTGCTATCATGATGAGGAGCTTGTGAAGAATTCTTGAGAAGATTTCCGAGTGGCTCTCGAGCAACTCTTCGAATTTCACGTCCTTCCTGGGGAATATGAGCAACACCGTATCTATTTCAGCGATTGCCGAGACGGTTCTCGGAGTGTCATCCAGAAGATCCAGCTCTCCGAAACACTCCCCCTTTAGGAATCGGGCCAGATCCGTGTTACGCC
>CAZLRN010000208.1:0-8082 GCA_964561715.1 uncultured Spirochaetales bacterium | reverse complement strand
GGCGATGCGGATCTGGCCGAAAGATGCTGGTCCGTGCAGAATGTCGGCCGCTCCAGGGAGGGAGAGTGGTACCAGCACTTTGTCCTCGGCAGCAACTACCGAATGACAGACTGGCAGGCTGCCATCCTTCTGGTGCAGCTAGGCCGGCTGGAGCGGCAGATCGATGTGAGAGAGGAAAACTGCGCCTATCTGAACGAGCGCCTGCAGGACATAGCGGGTGTCGAGACCTTATATCGAGATCCGCGGGTGACGCGGGATACGCATCATCTCTACATGTTTCGCTATCTCGAAGAGGAGCTGGGTATCCCGAAGGAGTCTTTCGTGAGAGCTCTCGAAGCCGAGGGAATCCCGGCATCGAGCGGCTATGTGCCCCTCTATCGCCTGCCCCTCTTTCAAACCGAAGAGGTTATCGCTATTACCGGGAGAGAGAGGGACTACGGCTCGCTGAGCCTTCCGGCAACAGAGAGAGCCTGCAAGGAAACCGTGTGGATTACTCAGAACGCTCTTCTCGGGGATCGCGGAGATATCGATGACATTGTTGAAGCCATCGATAAGGTCATTAATAGTGTCGACGAGTTGCTTTGAGTTACGGGAGGGCGATCGATCGGCCCAAGACGGAACTGAGGAGGATTAGCATGAATTACCGACCATTGGGTAGGACAGGAATCGAGGTATCAGAGATCGGAATGGGTTGTTGGGCAATAGGCGGTGCTTCGTTTAGAGGCGGGCAACCCACTGGGTGGTCGGGCTCTGATTTGGACACGTCTTTGGCTACGTTGAAAAAAGCGTGGGATCTCGGAGTCACATTCTTTGACACGGCTGATGCATATGGACGCGGGAAGAGCGAGGTTTTGGTTGGTTATGGGCTTGCGAAAAACAAGGATCGGGCGGCGATCGCTACCAAGGTAGGAAACAGCTTGGCCGCTCCGGGAAAGTTCTTTAGCGAACCCTACATCCGGGGCGCTCTTGATGCGAGCCTGACACGGCTGGAATTGGACAATGTGGATCTTTATCAGCTTCACAATCCCGACCTATCTTCAATGACCGGGGAGCTCTTTGATCTGATGCGAGACCTGAAGTCCTCTGGCAAGATCCGCTCCTGGGGTGTTTCCATCGGCTCGGCCGAGGAGGGGGTTCGTGCCATCGACGGGGGGGCCGAGACGATACAGTTGGTATACAACATACTCGAGCAGCAAGTTGGCGATGCCATTTTCCCGCTGGCTCAGGAGAAGGGTGTGGGTATTATAGTCCGGGTTCCCCTGGCTTCGGGCTGGCTCACCGGTAAGTACAACGCTGATACAGTCTTTCCTTCAAATGACCATCGGAGCAGCAGCTACACTCCAGAGAGGGTAAGAGAAACAGCCGAAAGGGTTTCCAAGCTTAACTTTCTTCTGGATGAGGCGGATTCTCTTGCTGAAGCGGCTCTAAGATTCGCGCTGACTCATCCGGCGGTTTCTGCGGTCATTCCGGGTGTAAAGACACCGGAGCAGATCAGCCAGAACGTGAAGGCGTCGGGCAAGCCTCTCTCCCAAAGGACGCTCGATCGGATCAAAGAGCTCTCTCGCCGGACATAGCGGCGCGCCGGAAGTAGCTGAGGGATCGAGGGATTAATGCGGACCAAAGGTTCAGCCGATCTTTAGGTGGCGTAGCAGTAAAGACAACCACTGCGACAGGTACCGTAAGCTCCGATGTCCTTGCTTGTCACACAACGACATGCTGGGCGTTGCCCCGGATCCTTTTGCCTCGAGACGCTGATATCGAAGACCTTCTTGATCAGCTCCGCGTCGATGCAGGCTCCAGGCTGGACCCCGTAGGATGCCAGGTCATGCTTCTCTGCGCAGCTGTAGATTTTCATTCCAGAAGCATGGGCTATCTGTGTCAAGTCGGGTATGAGTTCTTCCAAAGCCTGTGCATCAGGGGGGAACAGTTGAAATCCCTGATTCTCCACGTAGCTTAGGCGCCGCCGTACCTTTGCATAGACATCGAGAAAGCTGATGATGACCTGCAGAGTGTATCCTCTGAGCTCTCTGGCGATGTTGTCAAAGCGGGAGAGATGATAGGGCACATCGGTAACTGTGCTTAGCACGATGGGATCGTAGCGCCAGACCACTCTCTCGACTCCTATCTGAGCCGCCAAACCTTTGAAGGTTTCGAGCCGGCTAGGGAGTGAAGCGGCTTTAGGCTCCAGCAGGGAAGGATAATCGAGAAGGGTGTACAGAAAGTAATACCGATAACCCCGATCATCCAGCTCTTTGAGGTGCGGCAACAGTCCCTGAGGATTTCTCGTCCAGAAGACAATAACTTCCACATCCTCTGGATGGAGAGAAACATGGCTGCGCTGGTTCGGATTGAATGGATTTATCACGTCACAGAAACCAGCCCGAATGCAGTCCATGAACCAGTCAGCATGATAAGCGGGCAGATCCGTTCTCCTGCTGGCGCTAATAATCACTACGTCTCCTACTTCTTCCGATGAGCCTCTTTTCGTCGTAAAAACACTAAAAGGCCTGCTTAATTTCCGCTACCTGAGTCTCGATTCGCGCCATTTCTTTTTTGAGGGCTTCAAAAATCCCATCCGCCGTCTCTTTGCAGCTCCTGTTAGAAACGGTATCAGGTGCTTTCCGCTCCGCCTCCTCGACCTGGGCCAGCAAGTCCTCCGGCACGGTTTTGATGCCGGTATAGGCGCCGCACAGCCCGGCGGCGATAGCTGCCAGGCAGTCGGTATCGCGGCCGAAATTCGTTCCGGCTATAATCGCCTCTCTCGCATCACCCTTGACCAGCTTGAATATCGCCAGTCCCTTTGCGAGAAGCTCCTCGCCTGAGGAGGCGGGTCCAACCATGCTGGCGAAGTAGTCGTTCATCTCGGTTCTCATGCTCAGAGGGTCATCGTAGTTGGCTGCCAAGTCCAAACAGATGTCGATCTGCTCAGTCACAGCCTCCCCTGCAAACTCTCTGGCAGCATCGATCACCGATTCTATCGTGCTCTGTAGTCTGCAGGCTTCGGCGATGGCCGCCGCATAGGCCGAGGCCGACCAGAGAGCCGTGGTCCATGTGGGTTGATAAATCATGCCGACCTCATGCGCGTCCCGTGCGGCTTCTTTGGGGTTGCAGGCGTTGATAAGGCCGACAGGATGACAGGACCGCGTCATGATGGTTTTGCCAGCCCACTCGGCGAACATGCCCAGATAGTTGGCGGGAAGTCCCGCCTGAAGTATCGGGTAGAGATACACGTCCCCGTCGTATCCTCTGGGAATAACATGTTTTTCCATGTCCGCATCCCGGCAGATCACCCGAGCGAGGTCGGATGCCGTGATGCGGCCTCCCTTTTCGATGATAGCCGTGGAGATGAGCTTCTGGCGTTCGATGCCGTCTTCGGTGATCCCGATTCCCCCCTTGTGCGGATACCTCCACCTGTAGCGGGCGGACCATTTCTGACAGCGTATCCGCTGGGGGCTTTGCCACTTTGTCCGATAGAGAGGCGGAGCGACAAAAGAATCGACTAGACCATATTTTTCCTCTATCTGCTGCTGGCTCATACCCTCCGTGATGGCCCCCAAGGCGGAGCCCACCCACGAGGCAGCCAGACACCCATAGATCTTGTCGTAGATATTGATATTCATCAATGCCCCCTCTCTGGGTTTTATGCCCTGGCTCAGATCCGAGGTAGAGACCGCTCAGCGGCAGGGCAACACAGCCGTTTCGATGCCGCTGTCAGATCGCTTCAGGACGACGTTCTTTTTCCACTCTTCGTCATTCCGCTCTGAATAATCCCGGCGGAAGTGAACACCTCGGCTTTCCCTGCGCTCGAGCGCGGCTGTCGCTATAAGCATGCCTACCGTTGCCATATTTTCGAGCTCGATCGCGGATGTATCACAGAGCTCGGCGCTGTGTTTCTCCAAATCTGCTATCGCGGTTTTCAATCCCTCTTCGTCTCTGATGATTCCTACCCGCCTCTGCATGATATCCTGGATTTTCCTGCGTCGGGAGGCAAGAGCTTCGGAGCTGGAATCCGTAGCTTTTAGGGCTTGGAATTCTTCAGCCTTTTTATCGAAGAGACCCTGGAAGAGGCTGCCTGTATCTGATTCACTTTGTTTTTCAGCGTAGCCCGCCGCGGATTGCCCGGCCAGGGCTCCAAAAACCAGCGTTTCTGATCCAGCATTGCCGCCGATTCGGTTGGCGCCATGAAGGCCGCCGATCACCTCACCAGCTGCATAGAGGCCATCGAGAGAGGTTTCGCATCTTTCGTTGATAACGATACCTCCCATGGATGTGTGAGCCGCAGGGGCTACCTCGGCTGGATCCTTTGTGAGATCTACCCCAGCCTTGAGCGCCGGCGTGTAGAAGATCGAGTGATTGATCGTAATCATATCCCGCGGAAGCATCGAAATGTCGAGCCAGATGCCCCCATGCTCTGCCCCGCGCCCCTCCATGATCTCGCTGTAAAGAGCCCTGGATAGGGCGTCCTTCTGAAGGCTCGGATCGTCTTTCAGGCCGTGCCGCCCCAGGATCTCTTCCCCCTTTCCGTTTCGCAGGCTGCCTCCCTCCCTGAGTGTGGTTGTCGGGATAGGCTCGCCCTCCAGTTCGGCGGGAAAGACGAAACAGCAGGGCTCGAACTGCACAAACTCCATATCGATCATTTCGGCGCCAGCCCGAAAGGCCATCGCATACCCGTCGCCACGGATATCTGATGGATATGTTGTCAGATGATAAAGCTTGCCGCATCCGCCTGCAGTGAGCACCACGGATTTTGCATGAATACCGGGGAAGGTTCCATTCTTCGAGTTGATTGCACATGCCCCGATGACCTCTCCTTCATGCAAGATAAGATCGGTGGCCGTAGCGCTGCGGATGATGTGAACGCCCTTCTCCTCGATCGCGTGGAGAAGCAGCTTTCCGATTCTGAGTCCCGTGGAGCTGTTGTAGTGCGCGAGTCGAGGATAGGAGCAGCCGAGGGGCTGGAGCAGATCGTAGGCGTCACCTTCGCGGGCAAACTCCATGCCTCGCCTTTCTAAATCTTCCACTACCGCGCGGGTCTTCTGGGCAAGGACTCGAGCCAGGGCTGTTCGGTTGATTCCGGCTCCGCTTCTCATCGTGTCATTGTAAAAAAACTTTTCAGAATCCTCCGGTCCCATCGGCGCATTAAAGCCCATGATTCCCGGCGAAGCTCCCGGTCCCCTCCAAAGGATCGTCGCATCTCGGCCTGCTTCGGCTGCAGCAAGGGCTGCCCTGAGCCCGGTCAGCCCGCCTCCGAAGCGGCGGTCTTTTTCTTGAGCCGGGCGTTTGCAACACGAGTTTAGCGTATATTTTTTGCAGGTTCCAGATATGCCTTGAGGTGCCTAAGGTTATGAGATAGACTCGCTGACATCCAATGAAGCCGACGAATCTGCTCTTCATATTTTCTGATCAGCACACCCGGGATCTGTCCGGCTGTTACGGCCATCCGGTCATTAAAACCCCTAACATAGACAGAATCGCAGAGAGGGGAGCTCTTTTCTCCAACGCCTACACAACTTGTCCCATCTGCGTCCCTGCCCGGGCATCCCTGGCCACCGGGAGGTACGTTCACCAGATTGGCTACTGGGACAACGGCATCGCCTACGACGGCAGGGTCCGCAGCTGGCACCATCGCCTGCGCGAAGGCGGTATCCGCGTGGACTCCATTGGTAAACTCCACTTCCGAAGCCGTGAGGACGACAACGGGTTCACGGAGGAGATTGATCCCCTTCATGTCGTGGATGGAGTCGGCGACACCCTGGGCTCGATTCGTGACGATCCCCCTTTCAGAAAGAAGCGCGGGGGGATTGTCGAGGCGGGACCAGGAGATTCGACCTACATCCAATACGACGCCTCAAACGCGGATCATGCCTGTCGCTGGCTTTTAGAAAGGGCCGCGGATCGGGCTCGCTCCGAAAATCGGGCTCGCTCCGATAAGAATCGGCGCGATCAAATCCCCTGGGCGCTCTTTTTGGGTTTTGTCCTGCCCCATCCCCGCTACATAGCGCCGGAAGCCTACTTCAGGCTCTATGCCCCTGAGAATCTGCCGCTTCTCCCTCAGTGGCGGCCGGAGGAATGGCCTGATCACCAGGCAATAGACTACTTTCGGCGCTTTTTCGATTTCGCCGAGCCCTTCGGCGAAGAGGTTGTGAGACGCCTCAACGCCGCCTACTACGGGGTCTGCACCTATCTCGACCATCAGATAGGGCGAGTTCTGGATGCCCTCGAGCAGTCCGGGCAGGCCGGGGATACCCGCATCATTTACACGACTGATCACGGCGAAAGCCTGGGGGCAAGAGGGCTGTACGGCAAGTTCACCATGTACGAGGAATCTTCGGCTATCCCGCTTCTGATTGCCGGTCCGGATGTGCCCGTTGGGCGGAGAGTCGAAACACCGGTTTCCCTCGTTGATATCTATCCCTCTGCGCTGGAGGCTCTGGGTGTCCCCCTGACCGAGGAGGAACGCTCGTTTCCGGGAGAATCTCTCTGGGCTACCGCTCGAGAACCGGATCAGGATCGGATGGTCTTCGGCGAGTACCATGCACTGGGCTCTCAGGCGGGATTTTACATGCTAAGAAACAGAAGGCATAAATACATCTACTATGTGGGAGCGCGCCCGCAGCTTTTCGATCTGACAGAAAACCCCATGGAGGTAAACGATTTGGCCGGAAAGCTCGAATCTGAGTCACTGCTCGATGAATTCGAGAGTCATCTCAGGGGGATTCTCGATCCGGAGGAGTCCGACAGAAAAGCCAAGGCCGATCAGGCACGGGCCGTTGAAGCCTGCGGCGGGCGGGATGCCGTGATTCGGCGCGGGTCTTTTGACAACTCGCCGATTCCGGGTGAGCAACCCATATTCCACTGAGAATCATATCGTTGGCTGCGTCCACAACCTGAGCAATTTAGCCTATTTTCGATATGCATGCCAACTACTTGCTCCGCAAGCTGCTTGCGGAAGCAAGCTGCTTGCAGAAGCAAGCTACTTGCAGAGCAAGCTTGTGGCAATTACTTCGCAAAATCTTGTTTTTTCAACGAGATTTTGCTCCATAATTGCACAAGGAGTAGGACAATGGAGACAAGGATTATCAGAAAAGCCGAGCGGGAGTTTAACAAATCCGAGTCGTTTATCGAGGTTTATACGAACAGCATCGTCTCTCTGGAGAAGGTGCAATTTCGATTCATGCTTTCGAAGATCGAAGCGCACGGAAAGGTCTTGCCCCACAGGCATGACGAAATGCAGCTCAACATGATCGAAAAGGGATCTGCGAGGATGCGAGTCGGGCAAACCGAGTGTGTTCTGAACGAGGGTGACCTGATCGTAGTTCCCGGAGGAGAGATCCACGAGATGGAAAGCGAAACCGATGGAGAGCAGGTCAGCTACATCGAAGTCAAGTGGCTCGAGGGTTAGCGGCAGCGATCGCTCGAACAGCTCGAGCAAAGATTTTGCGGTCTGTCTCTCTCTCAAACATCTTGGCTCCCAAGAACATCTGAAATCCCCATGCCGGAACCTCCGAGCGGATCATTTCGGTGAGGCTGTCCGGAAAGTCGAGATAATCCAGGATCGGTTGGACCGGCTTTCCAGAGGGAACAAAACCGGGTGAGCTTTCCCAAAAATTGCGTCCCCAATCGGATCCACGCCCCGATTTTTCTGCATAGATGAGGGGCGTGAAGACATCGATCGTTTCTGAAAGCAGAGCGTAATCCTGCGCGAATATGCGTGCGAGAGCTCCGTCGAGCTCCGCCGGAGTGTAGGGGCACATATAGGCGCCGACGAGACAGGAGGGCTCGAGGCTCTTTATAATCTCAACGTATCGAGCGGCAAATTTGGCGATTCTCCTGCATTTGTGCCGGGCCCAGATCGATTCATATTCCGTCTGTATCTGCTGGGGCGAATCGGCGTCCACTCCCTCGGATTCACAGAACTCCGTTATACAGCTCTTGCAGTAGCAGCCGTCCTGGAGGTCCGGCTCAGGAGTTTCGAACCATCCGGCATATCGTTGGCTGCGCCCACAACCCAAACAATTTGGTCCATTTTATACATGCATGCCAACTACTTGCTCCGCAAGCTGCTTGCAGAGCAAGCTTGTA
>CAZLRN010000207.1:0-8107 GCA_964561715.1 uncultured Spirochaetales bacterium | reverse complement strand
AGGAGCGCCTCGGCGCCCGGCCTCGACATCCCATCGTTATGGACAAAGCTAGCTATTAGTAGTAGAATTTATTCCAATTCTATCGGTATGGCTTAATGTCGGATAGGCAGCAGAAACAAGGGAGAAATCAACAGTCCTCATCAGGCACGATAGAGGTTCAAGGCAGCTATCAGAAGAACACCCTTCTTCTCTTAAAAGCCTTTTCCAAGACCTATCGCAAAGTCGACGTGGATTTTAATGCCTTCGTCGAATTTGTTTCAAAATACGTCGACCAGTACGGTGATCAGTACAAACAGCTGAAGATCTTCGAGAAAAACACACGTGAGCTGCTTGCAACCAATCTCAAGGCCCTCGCCAGGAAAAATCAATGTGAGCTCGTCTATCGAGAAGGCAATCTCGAACGCATTGATTTTCCGCAGTATTTCTCCACAATCCTTAACCGATCCTACGCGGAACTGGAAAAGACGCCGGATCTTCCTTTTCCAGATGAAGATTCCTTAGGACTTCCCGTTCCTCCAAACCTTATTTCAGCGATAAATGTTCAAAACGGCCTGGCCACGTATCTGCGCGAAGATAAAACATCTCAGTCTTCCGTCATCAAGCTGCTTTTTCCTGAAAACCTGGGATCCATCGTCATCGCCGCGAGCTCGGTCCCGAATCAGCTGGTGGAGCTCTGCATTCACAAAATTGGGCTTTACCTGACCCACGGCAACAATACAGGATACGTGCAGTCCCGATTACGGCCGGGTTTCATTACCAATCCCAACCTGCTCAAGGAAATGATCAATTCCGTCGCGATCAAGCCCGGCAACGCCGCAGCATCTTTCAGGGAATCCTCAGATCTGACGTTCCGCTTCTGGGCCAATCTCACCAATCTTATCATAAAAGAGTACAAGGAAAAAAAGGATATACTCGCCCTCGAGCGAGACATCTGTAAGTCCGCCTACATTCTGGGCGTATGCAACGTCTACTTCCGCGAGACGATCAAGCAGAAAGACGACGCAAAAAAGAACATCCTGGTCGAACTCGAATCACTACTGCACAACCCACCTTTCCTCTTCTCCTTAAACGATATCTACGAACTAAAGACCGAAAAGGGGGCACCGCTGATTTCAGCGGATTCGAAGAATTCAGTGGTGAAATTTCTGGAAACCAAGACCAGGCCCAAGGCAAAACAGATCCTTCCGGATTTGATGCGGATCCAGACGCCGAACAGGAAGGAGTATTTCATATACAAGGAGTATGCCCCGAACGTGTTTGTCCGGAGGCTCAATGAGGCAAGCGAAGAGCTGCGACATCACTACACGAGCAAATGGCTCGACAGCATCTGGCGAAACGAAAAGCCCGAATCCATGCTCAACGACAACTCTTTCCGGCAGGATCTCACCAATATTGTCCGTTCCTATTACCCACTGCTTCAGTACTTTCTCAATTACAATGTGCTGACCGGTGTTGAGAAAGACGTGAAGATCAACTACGATCTGGTACCCGAATACGATAGGTGCCTGGATCGAAGAAACTACAGGCTCAAGCCCCTCGATGAAATCCTGCGGCTCGATCGTAAGACCCTGGTCAAAGAGACGCGAAATGAGCTTCCCTTCTGGGGAAAAACGGCTTTCACCCGCAGACTGGGGCTCATGCTGGCCAAAATCTTCAAAGGCCTGGCAAGATCCATCAAGGAATCGCAAGCCCAGGTACAGCATGCTCACAGGCACGGCCCTGCCAAAACCGCATCCATAAAGGATCAAATCGGAAGCGCCAGACCGACCGCTCCCGAAAAGGCGAAAATCGTCATGGGTTCATCGGAGACCTCGGGCTCGGCAAAACGCACCAAATCCAAGGCTGTTGATGCCAAGGTAGCCTACAACAAAGCCCTTCTCGAGTTGAAGGACCAGCTCTTCGGGGAGAACGCCTCCATTCCCACAGCCCTAAGGGAGCTGATAGAAAAGTGGAATCCCATCTACGAACCCCAGGCCAGGAAAAATTTGATCGAAGATGTCAATTCGATGGTGAGAGATTTTATGCGAGGTATACGTCGGGGAATACGGAACAGGCCCCCCGACGCTGACCGTGTCCGGTCCATCGCAACCAAACTCTCCCAGAATTCCGTTTTCGACCGGATCACACAGAAGGAGCATTTCAAGCGTTACATCGAAGTCTACATTCTCAGACTATTGGGTGAAAAATGAAATACCGCAGATTGGGCAAAACTGGGTTCGAAGTCTCCGAAGTCTCCCTCGGAACATGGCAGGTTGGAGGCAGGTGGGGAGAGGATTTCAACGATTCAAACGCCGACCAAACCCTGAATCGAGCCATCGACGCAGGGGTCAACTTTCTCGACACAGCTGACGGTTACGGCGGCGGATTGAGCGAAAAGGCCGTTGGCCGTATCGTGAGGAAGCGCAGCGAGAAGGTCTATGTCGCCACCAAATGCGGTCGCCGGCTCAAACCCCATACAGCCGAGGGCTACACCGAGGAGAACATCAGAGGCTTCGTCGAGGCGAGCCTCAAGAACACAGGCCTCGATGTGCTCGACCTGATTCAGCTCCACTGTCCCCCGACACAGGTTTACTACAATCCTGAAGTCTTCGGAGCCCTCGACGCGCTTCAGAGGGAGGGGAAAATACGCCATTACGGAGTGAGTGTCGAAAAGGTGGAGGAGGCACTCAAGGCCATAGAATATCCCAATCTTGCCACGGTGCAGATCATCTTCAATATCTTTCGCCAGCGTCCGACGGATCTCTTCTTCGAAGAGGCCAAAAAAAAGAATATCGGAATCATCGTGCGGGTTCCCCTCGCCAGCGGCCTTCTCACGGGAAAGCTCACAAAGGAGAGCCGGTTCTCGGAACAGGATCACCGCACCTTCAACCGGGAGGGCCAAAGGTTCGACAGAGGAGAAACCTTTGCAGGGGTCGATTACGATACGGGGCTCGAATCCGTGGAAAGACTGAAAAAGCTGTTCTCCAATCAGGCTGATCTGGCCACGATCGCCCTGAGGTGGATTCTCATGTTCGACGAGGTTAGCTGCATTATCCCCGGAGCCAGTCGACCCGAACAGGCCGAAGCAAACGTGAAAGCCTCTGATCTCCCGCCCCTCAACGACCGGCAAATGGCCGAAGTGCGAAGGATATACACCGAATCAATCCGGCCTCTGGTTCACCAAAGATGGTAGAGAGCGGGATCACTCAAGATTGCTTCATGAAATAGCGAACAGTCCGCTCGAGTCCCTCTTCGAGGTTTGTTTGGGGACGAAATCCAAGCTCCCTCTCGATCCTCGATATGTCGGCTCGGGAATGCCTGACATCTCCGGGGCGCTCAGGTTCGTGTATCACCCTGGATCGAGAGCCGATGATTTCCACTATTTTTCGAGCAAGCTCGAGGATGGAGATGCTCCTCCCACAGCCCACGTTGTACACGCCCTGCAAGCCGGAGGTCGATTGGGGACCGGCGGGACGCTCTTCGATTCCCGCAGCTAAAAGGTTTGCCGTAACCACATCATCGACGTATACAAAGTCCCGGGTCTGCTCTCCATCGCCGTAGATGATGAGATCCCTGTTGTCGATAGCCCGTCGAATGAATGCCGGTATCACAGCCGCATAGGCCGAAGAGGGATCCTGCCGCGGCCCAAAAACGTTGAAGTACCTCAAGGAAACGCCGTCTAGGCCGTATTCGCTCCCGAAAATAGCGACGTAATACTCGCCATCCAGTTTCGAAACTGCATAGGGGCTTTTGGGTTCGGGAAGCATGGATTCCTCTTTAGGCATAACGGGGTTGTCGCCATACACCGCAGAGGACGACGAGAGAACGATGTGTCTGACACCCTGCTTTGCCGCTGCCTTCAGCAGGTTGAGGGTGCCGATCGAATTGATCTGAGCGGTTTCGACTGGATTCTCGAGAGACCGAGGCACACTGACCTGAGCGGCCAGATGGAAAATTACCTCAACGCCCCGGCAGGCTTCCCGGAGTCTCTCTACGTCTCTCACGTCTCCTGTGAGGATTTCCGCATCCAGGCCATGCAGGTTTTCGCGTTTACCCGAGGTAAAATCGTCAAAGATAACGACCCTGGCTTCGTGCTGAAGCCTCTCAGCTATGTTGCTGCCGATGAAACCGGCACCTCCGGTTATCAGGACCTTGGTCATCTCATCTCCGGCTCATCTCGGCAGGAGCCTGCGAAGGAACCCCTTCACCTTCTGCCTGAGACTTCTACCGAATTTTGAGTACTTGCCGTATTTGTCCGCGAAACTCCTAACCGCGGATCTGATGGACGAGATATGCCGGTAGCATTTGTTCACCTCAGTCTGGTGCTTTACGATCCAGAGGTAGAGGTCTGCGGCTGTTCGGCCGGGAAACCGCCTTAACAGGCGCTCCTCCTCTACGACCGTCACAACGGGAAAGAAGAACTCATCGTACCAGGCCAGCATGGCCTCCTCGAAAGGTACTTCCTCTCGACGCATCTCCCGAAGGCAACTTCGGTAGGCCTTAATGTGCTCGAAAAGTTCCTGGTACCGCCCGGTTTCGGAAAACACGAGCTTGCCTCTAGGCCGCAGATTGTCCAGTCCCGTCTCACTGTAAAACTGCTTCCTCTCGAGTTCGATGATGCTCTCTTTGATTTCCTCGCGTGTCATCTCAGGATGGAGGGCGATTTTTGAAGCGAGAGAGGTGACTTCGGCATCGATGTACTGAGCCCCGAGACGTTTCGCCACGGATACGCGGTGATTACCGTCCCTGACAAAATAAATGCCCCCCAGCTCGTAAAGCGTAATCGGCGGCAGTTCGATTCCTCTAAAGTGCGCCATCCTGATGTTGACCCATCGGTCGCGGCTGTGTTGCGTTCGCGGAAGAAATGAGCGAGAGAAATCGGCGTATCGATCCTCGCTTCCGACGATTCGCTCAATCTCCACGGTTTGGATTCCGGCAAAAGCCTCGGAGGTGGGTTTGACTATGGATTTGATGTCGGAAAGAGAGAGCATCTCGGATCGATGATCGCCAAAGAAACTGAAAAGCCTCTGTAGCACGCCTTGCCAGTGGGCGCTTGCGTATTCGTTTCGCGCCTGGTATCTGTCCTCGATCTCGCTCAGCCCTGGATCGTCATTCATGCTGTCTGCTCCAAACCCATTTCATGAAGATACAGCAATAGGCTTCTAAAAGCCACCTCTGCGATCCAAGCAGCTGATTACGGATTCGATTTAGATATCCACCCCTTCCGCCCGAAGAAGCTTCTGCACCTCTCCCACATCGACGTTTCGCGCCAGTACCCCATCCCACACCGCTAGTGCGGCAGCGATGCCGGCTCCCTGTCCGATGGCCATCATGTTGCCCATGCTCTTGCCGCCCGAGTGGGCGAAAAAGGTCGCAGAACCACAGCGTCCTGCCACGAGAAGGTTTTCGACCCTTTTGGGAAGCAGACTGCGATAGGGATAGGAGGCGCCCTGTTTGATAGCCTCACCGCCCTTGAAACCGACGGCGTCCATGTAGCCGTACTTTCGGGCGATCCGGTCCTCGAACTCGGTACCGTTCATGATGTCTTCCTCCGTCAGGACATACTCCCCGATGAGGCGTCTCGTGTCTCGAATCGCGACAAAGGAACCGGTACGCATGAGAACCGCTTTTCCCATTCCCGGAATATTTTTTCCCCTGACAAAGTCGACAAAATCGACAGCGATCTGGATGCCCAAGCGCTCCAGTGCCGTGAGATCGCCCGTTTTTGCGGCATCCATGCTAAGCTCTGCGCAGCCTCCGTTGTTGACGGAAATGACACCGGGAACGGTGGTCCGGTCGAAGCTGTACCACGAGGTGAGCATGTATGGAGAGGTTTTGCGTTCTTCGGAAACGAGCTCCCGGAGCTCCCTATAGCCTCCCCTGTTCTCGAGGTAGTCGAAAAAGGCGTCGGTGTCTACGTCGGCCAGGGCGAAAACAAGGGTGGCGGGCATGTGCCGGCCGTCCTCCTCCCAGCCCTCTATCATCTCGCATCCCGCCCAATAGGCCACATCACCGTCTCCCGTGGCGTCGATCACGACGTTTGCGTAGACGGGCATGATGCCCTCTTTGCCGGTCACTTCGATACCCGTGATCACGTCTCCATCCATGATGACTCCCGTCACGGGGCTGTAGAGCATATAATCCACTCCGTATTCCTCGAAAAGCTCGAAGAGCGCAGCTTTGAGATACTCCGGATGAACATCGAGGTTTCCCCCGTCTACCCTGGCGTGGGGAGCCCTCTTGCCTGGACGACCGGCCATCTCGCCGAAGGAGCGGATCTTGTCCACCAGGATTCTGTGCACCCCACCCCGATCTGTTTCGTCGTTGTCGCTGTAAAGCCAGTTCATGCACATCCAGAGGGCCGCCGTCGCCGTTCCTCCGAACTGGCTTCGACCCTCGAAAATCGCTGTTGACGCCCCCGCCTTAGCAGCCGCAAGAGCGGCGCCAATGGCAGCAGGTCCTCCGCCGGCCACAATGACATCGTACTCCTTCATGGGGCTCGCGATATTTCGAAAAATATCCTGCTTCTCGAATTTCATTTCTCTTCGTTTCCTTTCCCCGCCTTTACCTCGAGCACATCCGATATGAAAGCCTTGACCTTGGTCAAATCCACATCTCGTGCCCTGACACCGTCAAGAGCGGCGATGCCGGCCGCCACTCCGGCAGCCTGTCCCAGCTCGATCATGTTGCCCATGCTCTTGCCCGCTCCGTGGCCGATAAAGGTCGCCGATCCGCAACGTCCGGCGGCCAGGAGGTTATCGATGCGTTTGGGAAGCATGCTGCGATAAGGGTAAGCTGCGCCCTGCTTGAAGGCAGGCCCCGAGACAAATCCCACAGCGTCTATGCCTCCATATTTGCGGGCAACGGTGTCATCGAACTCTGCGCCGTTCCTCACGTCTTCTTCGGTCAGCACGTACTCACCCACGATTCTTCTGGCGTCTCTCACAGCGGCAAAGGCTGCCGTACGAGAGAGATAACACTGCTCCAGACCTGGAATTTTACGCTTGCGAGCGAAACTCACAAAATCCAGGGCGATCTGGTTTCCCAGACGCTCCATAGCGGTAAGGTCTTGGGTCTTGGCCCCGTCAAGATTCATGTCGAAGCATCCGCCGTTGTTCGCGGTAACCATTGCGGGCACATTGGTTCTGAAGAATCCGTACCAACCCGTAATGACGAACTCCCCCTTTTCTCTCTCTTCAGACAGGTAGGCCCGCCAATCGGTTTTGGCGAGATAGTCAAAGAGCTTCTCTTCGTCCACGTTGGAGAGGGCAAACAGCAGCGTGATCGGCATGTGCCGGCCGTCATACTCTCTGCCCTCGGTCATCTCGCATCCTGCGAGCCAAGCCACATCTCCGTCACCCGTGGCGTCCACGACGACCTTGCCGTCGTATGTGAGCACCCCCTCCTTTCCCGTGACCTCGATACCCGTCACGGTGTTTCCCCTTTTCAGGACGCCTGTGACGGGGCTGTAGAGGCTGTACTCGATGCCCAGATCTTCGAAGATCTCGAAGAGGGCCAGACGGAGGTATTCGGGATGGATATTCAGGTTGCCTCCCGCTATCGTGGATTGTCTGTGTGCCGGAACGGAACTCTTGCCCTCCCATTTTTTGAGCTTTTCCACGATCAGAGCGTGCGCCCCACCCCGGCTGGTGCCCTCGTTGTCCAAAAAGAGCCAGTTGATATTCATCCAGAGCCCGGCCGTCGCCGTGCCGCCAAACTGGCTGCGACTCTCGAAGATGGAGGTCATGGCGCCGGTTTTAGCGGCTCCGATAGCCGCCCCGATGGCGGCAGGGCCGCCTCCGGCCACGATCACGTCGTACTGCTTGGAGGGATTGGGTATTTTTTCCAGCAGGGATTTTCTGGCAAATCGAATCATGGCGTTCCTCTTTCCAGTTACGTGACTATTTAAGAATCATATTGATCGGGACAGTGGCCGCTATCCCTTGAGGCCTGTAAGCACGACACCCCTGACAAAGTAGTCCTGGGCGAAAATGTACACGAGCAGTATGGGAATGATGGCAACGGTGGTGCCTGCCATAAGGAGGGTATACTGTGTGGCGTTCTCACCCTGGAAGAAGACCAGCCCGATGGGAAGCGTGAACTTATAAATCCGAGAGATGTAGATGTA
>CAZLRN010000206.1:0-8132 GCA_964561715.1 uncultured Spirochaetales bacterium | reverse complement strand
CTCGAAAATGTGTACAGTCAAACCCGTGATCTTCATCAATTCAACCTCCTGAAAATCTTACTTTTCGTTAATCTGATCATCTAAAAGCCCATCCGCAATTCAAATTGTTTAGGCCAGCCGGTGAAGTTCTATTCCGCTTTCCACTATCCTTCGAACTACCAACGCCCTTTCGTGTACGCCCATTTTGGTATAGATAGAGCAGACATAGTTCTTAACAGTCTGCTCGCCAAGATTGAGCTCTCTGGCAATAGAGCCGTTGTCAAGTCCCTCGGCCAGAAGCTTTAGAACCCGCGCTTCGCCTTTGCTCAGTTTTTCGAGCCAGGCCGGACTGCATATCGTCGAGTTCTTGTCGATGGCCTTCGCCACAATCTTATTAGCGATTTTGTCGGAGAAGAGTACCGTGCCCTTACGAACCATGTGAATATCCGCGATTAGATCATCGACGGAAGTGTTTTTCAGGATGTACCCGACCGCTCCGTGCTTAACAGCATCCTCGGCGTAGGTGTCATCGTCGAACGTTGTAAGCACCAGAACCTTGATGGAGGGATCCATCTCGCGGATCAGCCGGGTTGCCTCTACTCCGTCCATATTCGGCATCCGTACATCCATGAGTACCACGTCCGGCCTCCACTTTTGTGCCATCTCCACAGCCTCATTCCCGTCCCGCGCTACTCCGACGATTTGAAGATCGGAAGAATCGTGCGCTAGAACACGCGCCAGGCTGTCTACAAACAGCTCCTGGTCATCCGCCAGGAGCACCTTGATCGGCTCCATCAGCATTTTCTCCCATTATCGAGGTTATCAAATACCGAACCATGGGGTCAACTCGCGACGCCGCGGTGCACAATCTCCGCCCGTTTGGCAAATTCGCTTCGTGCTATACTCCAGCTCCACTGCCTCGGAGATGCTCGTGTAGCTCTATATGGTCCGGTGGCGATACTGAACGCAAGCCCTATACGCCGATTCGTCCCAGTTCTCCTTTTTCGATACCTGGTATCCCGTTTCCTCTTTAAAGCGTGTGGCGTAGTCGTTGCGCTTGCAGTCCATTTGATGAAAATAGTTGTGAAACGGTCTGCCAGGATCGGAGCGACCCGGTTCATTATCAGGGATCTTGAAGTTGCATTTCCTGCAGTACGGGCAGGTGATGAAGATGGCCAGCATTTCCTTTTCCCGGCACGGTTGGCTCTTTGCGTTATCGATGAACTATGTGGCATGCTCATCATGCAGGTCCTTCGTCCGTTTGTTAATATCCATTCCCAGCAGCGCCTTGTCGCTACGCTGATAGACTACTGAACTCAGATTTTTGTTCACGATATGAAGCGATCACAGCGCCTACCCGTTGCAGGATCTTAAACAGAAACCTAGCGAGAGTACTTGAGCGCCGTCAAGGGTACTGGAGTAACCTTTTGATACTCAATTAATAGTACCGCGGCGGAGAGTGAAGGGATTGCCGCTTTGGATGTCTTGGGTGCGGCAGGTGGTGTAATCCCAGCTGCCGCCATGGGTATAGTGGGCGTAACCTTATTTTTGCGGTTTTAACCTACCACGATTCAGGAGATACATAGTTAGGCACCGTTATAGAAGGGGTACGCGATGTCAGAGAAACAAAAAAATATAGAAGAGAGTTAAAGATCGATGTGATTCAATTGCTGAACACCAGGGGCAAGTGGGGGCATGAGATTGAGGCAGATTTACTTTGCAGCTTTAGGGCGCAGCCCCAACTCTTTACACTATCTATCGGAAGTGTTTCCTTGCTATCGGAATGACCTCCTTGGCTGCAGTCAATCGGCGGTTTGCATTGGACAGGGGGATGGTGTAAAAAGAGCTTGAACAACCTGGTATTGTCGTATCTACGCCTGGGTTCTGTAAAAAAACTATTGCAGGAGAGTCGTTATGTTCATCAAAGAAGTCGCCTCCAGCCTATACCCTTGGGATCTCGCCGACGAAGGCGTCGAGAGCTGTGTCGATACGCTCATGGAGCACAGCCGCGTCAACAGCGTTTACCTTGTCGGGATCATGCACAAGGAGAAGCGTCCCCTGACAAGCCTTTTCTACAGGCACAATCCCACGAGAAAGTACTACATTCCGGAGGACAGCCGCATCTACTATCCCATGGACGAGGCCAACTTCAAGAATACACCCATGAAGCCCCTGTACTCCGAGCGAGATTTTCTAAAAAAAGCCGATTGGCTCGAAGTGTTGACCAAATATGCACGTAAAAACGGGCTAAAAACCGGGGCCGAGATCTCTCATACCTTTTTTGATTCCGATGTCGCCAAGAGGGATTTTCCTGACACCTTCCAGAGGGACATCAATGGAGAGATCCTGAAGAGGCATTTTTGCTCCAACAACGAAAAGGTCCGGGAGTACATGAGAGCCATTTTCTACGATACGGTTAAGAACCACGACATCGACTTTATCCAGACATGCATGATGCTCTTCCACATCGGAAGGCCCGTGGAGTACCCCTGGTTTATGGAGGAGGATCCCGCCAATCGACTGAGCCCTCTTCTCGGAGCGGTCAGAGGAGGCTGCTTCTGTGAGAAATGCAGCGCCAAGGCCAAAGAGATGGGATACGATTGGGATAAAATGGTCGAAGACTTAAAGGATCTCGCCGCCGTGGCCAATGCGGAGCTTCACGGCGATATAGCCAGAGTCCAGGAACAGCACCTGCTCTTGGGGAGCGACCTTCTGGAATCCGGATTCCTTCTGGAACATCCCTCCCTCTTCCAATGGCTGGATTTCAGAACCAGATGCATAACCGGCCTCTTTAAGGATCTTTACTCCTCAGTCAAGGAGGCCAACAAGGATATCGATTTTCGCTACAACACCTATCTGCGCCACCCGGAGCTGGCCGGCCTAAGCTTTCGGGCTGTGAGGGACTACCTGGACTCAGTGCGGGACTCCGATTACACCGAGCAGAAAGAGGCCAAGGACAACTTCAAACGCAAGCGCAACACCCTGATGAAGGACCGGCTGGGCATCGGATTCGACAAGGATCTGATCGCCGCTATTGCACCTCGGCCCAACGCCACAGCGGAGATCATCAAGCGCAGCTTACGTGTGCTCAGTTACTACTCCGTCGACGGAATTTCGCTCGGGCACTACGATGGGTCGTACACAGAGCTTCTCGATGCTGTCCGGGAGGGAATGGACGAAGCGGGTATCGTCATCAAGACTTAGGCGCTTTACAGAGACATGAATTGCATGTAGGAATAGAGACAATGTTCTTTCCACAATAAAACAATTTAGAGGAGAGACTGATGAAAAGCGGTTACATGGGTAAGCTCCTGTACGTCGACCTGACCAAGGGAGCTCTACAAGAGGAAAAGCTGGAAGAGGATTTCTGCAAAAAATTCATCGGGGGATACGGCTTCGGATCTAAGATCCTCTTTGACCGAATGAAACCGGGAATCGATCCGTTGGGTCCCGACAACATCCTGGGTTTCTTCACGGGGCCCTTGACGGGAACGCCGGCCTTGATCGGCTCCCGCTACGTGGTGGTCTGCAAATCCCCCCTTACTCAGACCTGGGGCGATGCCAACTCAGGAGGCTACTTCGGACCAGCTCTCAAGTTTGCGGGATACGACGGCGTCATATTTACCGGCGCATCCTCCAAGCCGGTCTACCTCTTCTTGAATGAGGGAAAAGCCGAGCTCAAGGATGCCGCTGACCTCTGGGGAAAAGACTCCCACGACACGGACGATATGCTCAAAGGTCGGCATGGTAAGGACGTGCGTATAGCGTGCATCGGTCCTGCCGGCGAGGCTCAGTCTCTCATTTCGTGCGTCATGAACGACAAGGGCAGGGCAGCGGGGCGATCAGGTGTCGGTGCTGTGATGGGTTCGAAGAAGCTCAAAGCCATCGTAGCCAAAGGCTCTCTGGAGGTTCCGATGGCAGATCCGGACAGAGCCAAGGCGCTGCGGCAAGAGCACGCAAAGGCGCTGATCGGCTTTGGGGACATCCTCTCGAAATACGGCACCTCCGGCATCACGGCTGCTTCGGCGCTAAGCGGGGATTCGCCGGTCAAGAACTGGGCCGGCGCCGGAACCACCGACTTTCCGAAGCCCGAGCCCGTAAGCGACGAATCGGTAATCGCCATGCAGGAGAGAAAGTTCGCCTGCTGGCAGTGCCCCATCGCCTGTGGCGGGATCATGAAAGAAGTCAAGGGCAAGTTTGCCATGCCCGCCGGCGGGCACAAGCCCGAGTACGAGACGCTCTCCGCCTTCGGCTCGCTGGTTCTCAACGACAACCTCGATGCCATCATCAGGATAAATGACATCTGCAACCGCGCAGGACTCGATACGATCTCCACGGGTGTTGCGGTCGCTTTCGCAATTGAGTGTTACGAGAACGGGATAATTACCAAAGACGGCACCGGCGGTCTGGAGCTGAGGTGGGGGAATGAAGATTCCATAGTCGCCTTGACAGATCAGATCGCAAAGCGAACGGGATTGGGAGAAATCCTTGCAGACGGCGTCAAGCGCGCTTCCGAAAAAATAGGCAAGGGATCAGAGCGATACGCGATGCATATCGGGGGGCAGGAAGTGCCCATGCACGATCCCAAGTTCACGCCGGGTCTGGCCATGACCTATCAGCTGGATGCCACGCCGGGTCGCCATACCCAGGGCGGCGAGCTCGTCGCACCGCCGGCCGGTCTGGACATCAGCACCCATGAGCGCACAGTCTACTCCGGAAGAGCGGAGGACCAGAAGAAGCTGGTCAATCTCATGCATATGGTCAACGCTTTGGGAATCTGTATGTTCGGCTACATCTCTTATGATGCATCGATCCTTCCGGAGTTCTTCAAGGCGATAACCGGTTGGGACGTCGACATGGATGATCTGTTGAAGATGGGTGAACGCATCGCGAATGTCAGACAGATGTTCAATATTCGGGAGGGCGTCAATCCTCTGAAATGGAAAATCTCCGGTCGCTTTAGCGGGCATCCGCCTCTCGAGGAGGGAAACGTCGCCGGTATCGAGGTGGATGAGAAATCAATGGCACAGGAGTACCTGAAAGCCATGAACTGGGATACCGAAACGATGATTCCCTCGGAATCTAAGCTCAAAGAGCTCGGCTTGCAGGATATGCGCATGCTCTAAGCGGGCATCTGGCAAAAGCCATAGCATCGGGTGTGCGGGCTCAGTTGGGCGGGCTCAGCCGCCCGCACCACGGTACTAAGGTAATTTCGACATAAATGCTTAGTAGATATTGGAGGAACAAGTGAGTGGTATTGGTATTAATCAGATAAAGACCAATCCGGTAAAGGACAAACTACTAAAGGGCGAGCCCGCGGTGGGTTCGTGGATCTCCCTGTGCTCTCCGGTCTCGGCCGAAATGATGGCACGTATAGGGTGGGACTGGCTGGTTGTGGACGTGCAGCACAGCCATGTTGGATTCGACACCATGGTCAATTGCTTTCGAGCCATACAGCTGGGAGGCGCCGTGCCCATGGCCCGAGTTCCGTGGAATGACAAAATTTGGATTCAGCGCACGCTGGATGCCGGCGCTATGGGGCTCGTCATCCCCATGGTCAATTCTGTCGAAGAGGCAAAAGAGGCCGTTGCCAGTACGAGGTATTCTACAAAGGGGATTCGCAGTTTCGGCGGCAGCCGGCTGGCTAGCTACCTAGACAGCAACTACCTGACCTGGACGGAAAAGAATCTGTTGATCATGGTCATGATCGAGACCGTGAAGGCCGTCGAGAATGTCGAGGCTATCCTCTCGGTCGACGGCGTCGACGGGGGCTACATCGGTCCGGCCGATCTGGCGTTGTCCATGGGTCTCGAACTGGGAAATCCGGGACCGGATCATGAGGCGGCCATGCTGAAAGTCGTGGAAGCAGCCAAGAAAGTCGGCAAAATAGCGGGAAAGCACTGCAACGGCAGCGAAGATGTCAATCTGCGCATCAGCCAGGGATTCCAGTATCTGGCTCTGTTGAGCGATGCCGGCTTGATGGCCAAAGCCGCCCGCGAAGAGTTTGGCAAGGTCGACTTAACGGGTAAGGCAGCCGGCGGCGCCAAAAAGGGCAAAGCCAACGTGTACTAGGAGGCTTTCCCCTGCTAGTAGATTCCGCTGATTAGTAGGCTTCGCTGACGATCCGTTTCAGATCTTCGATATTCGCTTTCTGAGGGTTGAGCGCAATCAGCCTGGCCTGCGTCTCCATACATCTCTCGGGAATGACCTCGGGCGCTTCTTTTGGTATATCGAGGTCGCTCAAGTGCTGGGGAATGTTCAGGTCCTTGATAAGCCGGCGAACCGCCTGAACGGCCTTGATCGAGGCTTCGTCTGTGGACAAGCCTGAAACGTCTTCGCCCATCAGCGAGGCGACTTTGGCAAATTTGTCGCGACAGCTGATTCGGTTGAACTCCATCACATAGGGGAGAAAGAGCGAGTTGGCGATGCCGTGCCCGATCCCGTAGGTTCCCCCGAGCGTGTGGGCCAGAGCATGGACTAGGTTGACGCTGGCTATGGCCAGGTTGATGCCGGAGATGTAGCTGGCCATGATCATTCCGTAGCGGGCCTCAATATCTTTGCCATCGGTGTAGGCGGCGCGGATGTGCTTGTGGATGAGCTCGATCGCTTTCTCAGCCATTATCTCGCTCATCAGAGTGCTGATCGTATTCGAGTATCCCTCGATGGCGTGGGTCAGAGCGTCCAGGCCCGTGGAAGCCGTCAGCTGCTGAGGAAGCGAAACGGTGAGCTCCGGATCCAAAATGGCGACCCGGGGAAGCAGGTAATCCGAGCGCAGCCCCTTCTTGGACCTGGCCTTGGTGTCTAGAAACACCGCCGATGTCGAAGCCTCGCTGCCCGTACCGGCGGTGGTCGGCACGGCGATAAGCGGGATGCCCGGTTTTGGCACCAGATTGACGCCCAAGTAGTCCGATACCTTTCCCTCGTTTTTCAGCAGGACTCCGGCCATTTTAGCCGTGTCGATGGAGCTGCCGCCACCGAGGCCTATCAAAAGGTCGCACCCGTTGTCCCGGATGAATGCCAGACATCGGTTTGCGACTTCGATCGGCGGCTCCGGGATAACCTCCGCGAAACAGAACACCTCCTGCTTTATCTGGCTGGCCACCCGGTCTTTGATTCCAGTCTTGACGACCCCCGAATCCGTGACGATCCCGATTCTTTTTGCCCCAAACTTTTCGATCTCCTCGGAAAGCCGGCTTACAGCGCCCGGGCCGTGATGAACAAAGGGTGTGGTTATGAATCGATCTATCTTACTTGCCATCTCCCTCTCCTTTAGCCTTTGCATTATCCGGATCGAGTGCAGGATAGTCAAAGGTGTGGAAAATGCTATACGATGAGGAGTACAGAAAGGAGTAATCCCTCATGAAAGAGATCATCATCTGCGTGGCTCCCTATCCGAGCGAAAAGCAGGAGGAGAAGTTCGAGGGCAAGATGAATGTAGCCCAGGAGGTCATAGATTGCTACAACGCCGGCGCTTCGATCGGCCATCTTCACGCGCGGGACGAAAACGGGCTACAGACTACGGAAACGAGTTTTTTTCAGGCAGATATCGAAAAAATTCATGCTGCCTGTCCCATCATTATAGAAGGCTCTACCGGCGGCATGCCCGAGCATACGCTGGAACAGCGATGCGTTTCCTTTACAGTTCCCGGCGTCGAGATGGGTTCGCTGAACATGGGCTCGATTAACTTCTGGGACGGAGTCTATCAGAACAAGCTCTCCGACATGCTCTTCTACGCGGGAAAACTGAAGGAGCGAAAGCTTGTTCCCTTCTTCGACTGCTTCGATCTTTCTCATATCTGTAACTTGCAGGTTCTCGAAGAGAAGGAGCTCGTGAAACCCCCTTATACCTTTGGCCTGGTCTTCGATATTCCCAATGCGCTCCCCTACGAGGACCGATACCTGGAGTTTTTAGTAGAAGAACTGCCTGAGGGGAGCGTCTGGTTTCTCGTACGTCATCACACCCTGGGATACAAGGGTTTTCAAAGAGTGATCGAGCTCGGAGGCCATATCCGTGTCGGCTACGAAGACGGGCCCTTTCTGGCCGACGGCAGCAAGGCGCGCTCTAATGCACAGATCGTTGAAGATGTGGCCAATGCGGCTGAGCGGGCGGGAAGGAAGGTCGTGGGACCAGAGCGGGCCAGGGAAATGATGGG
>CAZLRN010000205.1:0-8144 GCA_964561715.1 uncultured Spirochaetales bacterium | reverse complement strand
GCAGATGCAGGGCAAATCCCTCGTGCCGCTTCTCACCGGGAAAACCGATCCCGACTACCACAAGCCCCACGTCATCAGTGAATACTTCGATGCCGTTGATCTGCCCGATGCCACGCATGGAACCATGTACTTCGATGGCCGTTACAAGAGCGTTGTGTATCACGGAAAACACCTGGGCGAGCTCTACGATCTTGCAACAGATCCAGGAGAGTTCGACAACCTGTGGGACGATCCAGCTAGCGCCGATCTCAAAAACAAGCTCCTGCTCAAGCACTTCGACGCCATGATGGCGACGACCAGCGCAGGAATCGAGCGAACCGGCAGCTACTGACTCTGGGAGCTCTCTTTGGCGGATTGACCGGACTCTGGCTGAGCAGTCGTCTGCTGCAGCTCTTCCTGCGTGCAGTCGCGAACCCCCACGACAGAGATCTCGAAGTTGAGGTTCACACCAGCAAGGGGATGATTGCCGTCAAGGGTTACCTGGTCATCGTCGATTTGAGTTATGGTGAGGATCTGTTCTCCCCCCGAAGTTGTGACACGAACCCGGGTACCAGGACTGATATTGTCCGTATCATTAAAGGCAGCCTTTGATGTCGTATAGACGAGGGATTCGTCCCGTTCGCCGTAAGCATGCCCAGATGGAATTCTGATATTTACATCGTCTCCAGGCGACTTGCCTACCAGGGCCTGTTCGATGGCCGGAATAATAGAGCCTGTCCCGTGAATATAGGCAAAAGGATCACGGTCCTCCGTGCTATCAAGGAGCACCCCTCTATCATCCTTTAGCTTGTAGCCCAAAGTCACGTGCTTGTGCTGTGTAATCTGCATAAATTTCCTCCCAATTTGCGAAGTTTCTGATTTAAAACGCCTGATTGATTAAAAACGAAAGGGATATAAACGCTCTAATGCGATAAGGTGGGAAAGATCAGAAACGAATTCATCCGCCCGTTTTTATAAACATAACAAGATATGTTTCATACATCAAATCAGGCCTAATGCTTGAATTTATCTGAGCCGTAGTGAAAGACGACTCCTCTCTCGAGACGAGGCGTGATTCCAGCTATGCTATTTAACTCAGGCGCTTTTTCAATCGCTCCCTTGGGTAGATTGACGTTGATATTCCCTGTAGAGGTATCAACCGAATCGATCCAGAGGGGTGGGATCAGAGTTTTTCTCCAAAACTGCCACGTGTTTTTTTTGACGATGATATAGCGAACGCTCCAACCTACAATGTCGAAGGCCAAATCCGTTAAAAAACCTCTGGTTTCGTTTTCCGCTCTTATAGGATAACCTTTCAGTTTTTCCGCGTTAATAAGAGTGGAGTACGTATCGTAACTCTTGAAGACAGGAAGATCGGTTTTAACCTGTATCAAATTTTCCGTATTAGTTCTCTCTATGGAAACCTCGATGGGCGTTTCTTTTTCCAGGTGATCTCGCGACCGAAAGTGCATCCTGTTCTTTGCAAAGATGACGTTTTTCGTTGAGGGAGAAGTAATCAACAGACGTTTGGATGAAAACAAACCACTTTTTAAAAGAAGCAGGTATCGCACATCCCATTTTGCCGTATCAATGTAAAGTCTCTCGATCCTGCCAACCTCTTCGTCAGAAACGTACAGGTGGATTCGAATAAGATCTTTTAAGCTAAAAAGCATTACCGCTTGAATATCCTTTTGGCTATTGAATCGATATATTCCTGAGCGCAGGCTTCTCCGTAGTTAGTATTCACAACATCTTTGCCTTCGTACCGAAAGGCGCTTCCTTTAAGCTCGGGTTCATCCAGGTCTAAAGCCTTCACGACGGGCTTGAACTTCGCGCTTTTTGAAATCTCCGCCAGCGCATCATGTATCCCTGAGCCATGTTGAGCTCCGTCTTTTATCCTGTGAGATATGCTGTGAGGTAGCCCCTCACGGTAGGCCAGCTCCCTGTGCAGGCGCTTGCCGAGTTGGTCATGAGTGCCTTTGCTCCGCTTTATCTTCAACCAGGGACAGATCATCATGGCTTCTCTGATCACCTCGGGATCGAGAAATGGCACCCGAAGCTCGATGGAATGCCACATGCTGATCTTGTCCTCTCTCTCGAGAGTATCGCGGTAGAGGTTGTTGATATCGTTCCACATATTTCGGATGAGATCGGCCTCCCCCTTATCGTAAAGAATGGGAGGATACCATTCATAGCCGGCGAATAGCTCATCTGCCCCTTGCCCCGTCAGCATAACCCGCACGTTGTCGTCTTTGGCTCTCTTGAGCGCTGCAAACATCGGAAGAGCCACTTCGACTTGCATGAGATCTCTGTCTTCGATCGCTTCTACGACATCGGGAACCAGCTGCTGGATCGTCGAGCTGTCGAGAACACTGACCTTTAGGGATATGCCGATCGACTTAGCTGCCCCTCTCGCGTATTCGAGATCCGGCGAACCCTGAACACCGCCGATGTATCCGATGACTTTGTTGCAGTACCTCTTTGCGATGTGCGATACGAGAACGGAATCCACTCCTCCGGAAAAGAGAACTCCTACCTTGCGGTGTCCGAAAACCCTTTTCTTGACAGCCTCGAGTAGAACGCTTCGATACACATCAAGAGCACCTCTTTTCTTTCTATAGCGGATCGGCAGGCTTTTAAACCTCTCGATCTTCTTTCGGATCAGGCGGTTGCGTTTTATTTGCAGCATCTCGCCCGGATTGAGCCTTTGGCTCCTTATGCGAAGCTTCCAGAGAGCCTTTCTCTCCGAAGCGAAGGCAATATACTCGTTGTTCTCACCATAGTAGACTTGCTTTATGCCCACCTTGTCTCGATAGAGGGTGACGGAATTATGGTCCATCAAAGCTAGAGCGTAGACTCCATCGAGTAGCGGGAGAGCTTTGACAATAGCGTTTTCTCCTTTTCCGTCGTACAACTGATCGAGAAGCCTGAAGAGGAGCTCCCCGTCGTTGTCACCTCTGAGCTGGGCGTCATCCTTGAAATAACGCTGATGAAGATCGCCGAAATTGTATATCTCCCCATTGAAGATCATCTTGGGATATTCGGATCCATTCTCAAAAGGCTGGCTTCCAGACACGCCGGTTATGCTTAAGCGCGCGTGGCCCAATGCCCTCGGGGCCCTGATGTCCTTCGCCTTTGCCGACAGCTCTTCGACACTATCCGCATAGACCGTCTCTCTCCCCCAACTCATTCCGGCGCTGTCGGGCCCACGATGGGACATCACCTCCAGCATTTCGAGTACAGGTCCGACGGCATCCTCTTCGTTTTTCGATATAACTCCGCATATGGTACACATCGTGAATCGTCTCCTTATTTCATCTTCTTCTTGCTGATAGTCTTTGAATCTTTCAATGCAGCGTCTTTTGTCGTCAGAGAGCCGTACAGTTCCGGGCGGCGAAACGGAAAGATGTGCTCCTGTTGACGCCACTCCTTGAGGTCGTCGTAGTTCAGCACTCCGGTGATAATCGTTTCGACGCTTCCAGCGGAGGAGATAACGCGGCCCTTAGGGCTGGCGATCATGCTGTTTCCGCTACAGAGCTCTTTGATAGGCTTGTTCACATATATGATAAACACCTGATTCTCAGCGGCGTTAGCCTGAATCCTGATGAGAGATATCTTGACATCAAAATAGGCTGGAACAGCAGCGATGATGACGATAATCTCCGCGCCCGCCAGGGCAAGCACCCGACTTGTCTCGATAAAAGTGGAATCGTAGCAGACGAGCAGTCCCAGTTTACCCACTGAAGTGCCGAAAACCTCAAGCTTTCCCCCGGCCTTGAAATCCTCAGTCCAGTGGACATGGGTTTTACGGTAGCGATAAATCTTGTCATACTCGAGGAAATAGGCAGAATCGTAGGAATCCTGCCCCTCGTTCTCCACAGCGCCGAAAACAACAGCAATCCGGGTCTGATCGATCAGCGACATAATCTTGTCTAACATCTTCTGGCTGATCGACTTGAAGTAAAACTCCGGGAAAACAATAAGGTCGCTGTCACTGTTATCTTCGATTATCGTAAGGAGCTTTTCCAGGGATTTCTTCTCTGACTTTTCAGAGCCCACCTGAGCGCAGGCGACTTTAACGATTTTCTTCATACAGACTTATCTGGAATTCGTATGATTGACCGGCACTGGGGACACTGACCCTTTTTCCCACAGCTGCCTTTTTTAGCCTTCAATTCTTTCTGACAGTTCGGGCATTTGAAAGCCACTATATCCTGTGTCGTACCCTTCACACTTTGCTCCTTTTATTGTGTTTGTCGGAGAGAAATTGCCCCTCCTTCTCGTCCATCTTAGGTATTGGACCGCTGTCGAGGACAGGCGGAGCTGTAATTACATCGGCCCGCATCATGGATGCAACGCGCTGCAGAGAGGAGAGGATCGATGTCTTCTCCCACTCTTCTAGCTCATCGAATCGACTTAAAAACTGCGCCTGAAACAGAGAGGGATGATTGCTTATAACTTCTTTTCCTTGTTTTGTGAGGCCTACTGCCATCCGTCGTTTGTCGGCAGTACTTCGAGCTCGGGAAATCAAACCTTTGAGCTCGAGCCGATCGAGAATATCGGTGACCGTCGCCTGGCTGAGGCTGACTCCCGCTGCAATCTCCCCGACTGACTGTCCTTCCCCTCGCGCGGTCTCTATCAAGATGAGTAGCTGCGGGCCTGTAAGACCGTAATTTTTTACCAGATACCTCGAATGGAGGTCGATGGCCCGTATAATCTGCCTCAACGCTATGAGAACCTCTGCAGCCAAATCCATATGTTTATGCAAATATATAGGATTCGAAATAATTAATCAAGACCAAGTAATAAATAGAGGACAGCTGAATGAGCCATTTGGATATATATATCAGTAAAATAAAGAATTATTTTACTAAAGCATTCTATAAGCATTCCTGATTTTATATAGGATTCTATATATATTTGTGAATATCTTAGATGAGAGGTGGCCTGATCCAAAAACCTGCCCGATCTGCCGTAATACGACTTGGGACACAATCGACATAGTATTCGAGCTCAAAGGATACGAGAGCAAAAACCAACCGAGTGAATCGCCGACAATCATGCCTGTCGTGCCGGTTACATGCAAGAGCTGCGGGAACACGGTGCTCTTCAACCTGAGCTCAATAGGTGTCCTGGAAAAACGAGACTAATCTGATCGCTTATGTTTCGTTCCTTTCGCATGGTCGTTGAAGCGGCAGATCAGGCTCCCCTGCCGGAGATCGGCCATACCGCCTCGATACGGCCATCCCGCATCGCTACGATTTCGTCGTACAGATTCACCGTCGTGCAGCAGTGGCTGGGAACGAGGTGGTAACGATCGCCGGGTTTCGGATCGATAGAGCTGTCGGTGATTTGCGCTGTGGCGTGGGCCTCTGATAGCTTCTGAACGACGATTCCGCTCTGGCCTGAAATCAGAGGCATATGCCGTTCCACTGAGATTCCCTTCATGCCGACATCGAATATAATCCTCTCCTCAACCGGCCGGCTGAGCACCGTGGCCAAAACGGTGAGGGATTGCTCGAAGGGCAGATCGAGCTGGCTGTAGGAGCTGTCCATATAGATGTACGATCCAGCTTCGATTTCGGTTATCCCTTCGTTCTCAGCTGCTATATCAAAGGTACCGGTCCCGGCTCCGGTGACGATCTCCACAGGTATTCCCGCACTTCGAATGGCTTCGGCAGCCTCTACCAGATAGGCGTTGGCCTTTTGGCCCACCCTGGTTCGCTCCGCACGGTCTTTGATGCCAACGGCATGTCCCTCATAGCCGAAGATACCCTTAAAGGCAATGCCGCCCGAGCCGCTGGCCTTTTTAGCCAGGTCCACTGCCTGCTCGATGCTCTGTACTCCGCAGCGTCCCATGCCCACGTCGATATCGACGACCACACCCAGCCTGTTGCTCTTGCCTCTGGCCGCCTCCGATAGGTCCGACAGGTTGCTCTCGCTATCGACGGCTACGATGATATCCCGCTGCTGAGCCAGATCCACGAGGCGCCGGATCTTGTCTCCGCTCACCACCTCGCTGGCCAGAAAGATATGATCCAGACCGCCGCCCACCATGGCCTCGGCCTCTCCGATCGTAGCGCAGCAGAGGCCGATGGCTCCGGATTCCATCTGCAGATGACCCACAGCGGGAGTCTTGTGTGTTTTGGCATGGGGCCTGATGCTGCACGAAGTGGAAGCCAGATAGGACATCATGGCTGCGATGTTCTTCTCCATAACGGCCAGATCGACAACCAGGGCTGGGGTAGAGACGCTGTCCAGGAACGCACCGACGAGGGATTTTGAGTTCATGGCTTTTACCTCTGCTTATCGTAATTCGCGATCTTTTCTTTCAGCTCCTGTGTCTTCTCCTGGAGCTGCTCTTGGGTCTCGGCTTCGACAACAAGCCTCAGATAGGGTTCCGTATTGGAAGGACGGACGTTGAACCACCACGAGGGGTAGTCGACTCGAATACCGTCTATATCGGTAAGGCTTCCATCATAGTAGTCGCACAACAGCTGCTGAATGACGGTTTCCTTCTCCCGCACCTCGAAGTTGATCTCTCCAGAGTAGTGGTATTTTTGAATTTGCTCGACAAATCTGGAGAGAAGCATTTTTTCCTTGGAGAGGACTGACAGCACCAGCAACGCCGCAATCATTCCGGAGTCGCAAAAGAAGTTCTCTTTGAAATAGTAATGCCCGGCAAGCTCTCCTCCTATAATGCCGTTGGTTTCCCTCAGAAGCTTTTTCGCATAGGAGTGGCCTACCTGACAGATAACGGGATGCCCTCCGAGGCGCTCGATCTCCTCCACCACGCTTCGGGAGGATCGCACATCGTAGAGCACGACATTGCTCTCCCTTCTTCTCTCGGGATAGTGCATGAAATAGTAGCGAGCGAGGAGCGCTGTGATCAGATCGGGAGACACGAAGCGGGCGGCTTCATCCACGAACATGACGCGATCGCCATCGCCATCAAAGCAGATGCCGATGTCAGCCTCCAATTTCTGGACGCGCCTCTTGAGATCGATCAGGTTCTCTTCGACGAGGGGATTGGGATCATGATTGGGAAACCTTCCATCCAGCTCGTCATACATAAGGGTAATGTCTGCCTCCGTTTCTGAAAACACATCATGTATGAACACTCCCGCCATGCCGTTCGAGCAATCTATGACAGCTTTGATATCCCCGATATCACCTCTGAATCGGAAAAGGTGGGCGAGATAGTCGGACCTTATATCTTTCAGTGTGAGCGTTCCTCGGTGGGTTCCTGGCTCCGGCGCCTCTGCCGCCATTTGCTCGAGCCGATCGAGCCCGCTGCTATAGCCTACAGGAACAGCGTTTTCTCTCGAAATTTTAAGCCCATTGTACTGAGGTGGATTGTGGGAGGCCGTGATCATTACGCTTCCGCCGAAGTTGTAGAAGGCTGTGGAGAAGTAAACGGCCGGGGTGCTGCAGAGACCAATATCCGTTACATCGCTTCCGGAATCCAAAATTCCTTCACTGAGGACCTCCCTGATCTCTTCGGAGGAAAGGCGGGCATCCCGACCGATAAGAATATGACTGGTTTCCAACAGAGCCGGGAGAGCTCGACCGATCCGGTAGACTGTCTCCTTGTCCCATTGCTCCCTGTACACGCCCCTAATGTCGTAGGTTTTGAAGATGCTCATGCTCGACTAGAATGATTCCTCTCCTGCCGCTCTCTCACCTCTTTCCTCATCTGTTGGTAATCCACCCAAACCTGCAGAGCTCCATCACCCTCGACGGTGAGGGTTCGTTCGCCTGTCATCGATTTGCTGAAAAGTGCTGTCAGCCCTTCGAGATAGATTCCGTCATTCAGATCCACTTCCAGAACGACCGGGCTTTGCAGCGGATAGGGTTTTAAATCAGGCGGCTCTTTGACCACCTGATTCGATGCTGCCTGAATGAGGCTGGCCGTCACGGCAAGGGGATAGAGCAAGCCGCCTCTGCGGTTAATGCTATCTTTGACGACCACCCCGAAAACCCCCGGGAGGAGAGATGTAGCTTCGGCGATACAGGCCGTGTCACCAGTTACCAGGACTACTGGCACGTTGTACTCGGCAGCGATGGCTGCCTCGATGCCGATTGCCCCCATCGAAACGCCGTTTAGCCGTAGATCCCGTATATCCGAACCGTAGCTATGCCTCAGGATGCCTTCATCTTCGCTC
>CAZLRN010000204.1:0-8178 GCA_964561715.1 uncultured Spirochaetales bacterium | reverse complement strand
TCAAGAAAACCCTGCCCATCAAGGACGAGATTTACTCTTACTGACGAGCTTGAGCACAGAGGCCAACAGTGATGTCCAAAGGAACCGCCTTTTTCAGAGGGCTGCTATTAAGCGGCCTGTTTTTTTTAGTGCCTCTGATTCTACTCCCTTCATGCCGCAGCCAGGTCGACCCTTACGCTTTGGAGCTTGCCCCAAAAGAATACTTTCAGCGGGGGATTGAGGCTTCGGACCAAAATAACTACAAACTGGCTTTGAAATACTACGATGCTTATCTCCAGAGATATCCCTGGCAGCCTGAGGACACCGAAAACCTCGAGTTGCTCAATGGCAATCTTTGGGCCAAATATGAGATTGCTTTTGCGTATTACAAAATGCGTAAGGACAGAGGCGCTGTCGAGCTCTTCGAGGATCTTCTCGATCTCTATAAATCCCTCCAGGAGAGAGAGGACATCGATTCCAATGCTATTACACAGGGCCCTCAGATTCTGACCGAGCTGGTTCTAGAGAAGATAAGAAACCGAAATCCCAAGGCATTCGAAGCGCCGACGCCGACCGCTACGCCGTAAAAGAGCTTCGCAAGGCTCAAGCTACGGCTGCAAAGCATTCGTTCTTTCGCCCTGTCCAGTTAAGAAACATGCTCTGTTATCTTCTCCAGCTTATCTCTATTTTCAAGCGCTATCTGGTTGCCGGAAACTTTGATGACCTGCTGTCTCTCGAAATCTTGCATCAGATCCTTGACTGTATCCATGGGCAACTCGAGGTTAAGCGAGATCTCCTCGATGGTGCGATCGTAGTAGAGAAGAGCGTTGTCCAATCCCTCGGCCTTGAAGGCGTAGTAGAGATTCAGAGCGACCAAGGCTCGACCGTTTCTCTTGACCAGATGCTGAATCTGAAGGTTGCTATTCTGCACACGCCGACAGAGCTTGTCGATGATGTTCAGCGCTATTTTGGGATTCTTGTTTATCATGCTGACAAATCCTTCCCGATTGAAGCAAAGCAACTCGACCTGAGTCACAGCCTTCACGGTAGCTGCTCTCGTAGCGTTTGTTACGATCGCCATCTCTCCAAAAAAATCTCCCTTACCCAAAACAGCCAGTATGTGCTCCCGACCACCGATCTTTTTGCTTACCCTCACCTTTCCGTTTTGAATGATGAACATCTGATCCCCGGATTCCCCCTCTTCGAAAACCGTCTCTCCGAGATCTACTGTCCTGCCGAATTTCTGATACAGGCTAGTATCATCAGCCATTTGATACACTCCCCGCTCGCATGATGATTTGCACCAATATTAATTATAAGAGCAAGCACCAAGAGAGTAAACCTTTTTACCTAGACAGTAGCTTCCAGATAAAAGCAGCGGGGCTATTTGAGGCATTAAGTATTGTAAATCCCGTCTAGTGCGGTTTTCTCACAAATAACAATATTGCTTTTGTAATTGTATATATGGGAACGAGTTGCCGTGCTGATTAGGGAGGTAGATCAAAAAAAGAAAACCGCTAAGGTCCGCATATGATGGAGATTGCAAATATCTGTGAGAGAAATGCGGACTAGGGAGCACTCCAATGACCCCAATATATGCCGTTATCGCCGCTTTATTGGTCGTGGCCACGGTTTCATGCGGCCCCATCTCTGAGCTCAAGGATCTCAAGAGTTTGGATCTCTCTCCTCCCGTTCTACTGGCAATACGAACTTTGGACGAAAACACCGTCGAGCTCACATTGAGCGAACCAGCTTCTCTCAAATCCGCTACATGCAGCATTGAACCAGACTTGATCGTTCTCTCTTCCGAGAGCCGTGACAATCATCTCGTCGTCTTGGTCGGAAGCCAGATCCCTGGCCAAAGGTACCTTTTCGAGGCCACTCTCGAAGACTTACAGAAAAACAGCATCGATATCCTAACGGTTTTCTACGGTTTCAATCCCCAGATCCCGGGGGTTCAGATCAACGAATTCACAACTCGAGGGACGGGAAACCACCCTGACGTGGTGGAGCTCAAGGTCACAGAGGCGGGGAATATGGGCGGCTTGGTCTTTTATCAGGGCACGGAAAACAATTGGCAAGACAGGCTCATCTTCCCGGCTTTCCCTGTTGTCGCAGGAGAGTTCATTTTGATTCACTTCAAGCCTCAGAACATTCCCGAAGAGATGGATGAAACAGAGCTGAAAGATATCTCAGGGGGAAGGGACGCTAGCGACAATGCCTATGATTTTTGGATCAGAGACGGCACCGGTATCAGCGGAAACAACGGAATCCTTGCGCTCTACGAGAGACCGGGGGGCAGCATAAAAGACGGGGTGCTTTACAGCAACCGTACATCAGATTCGGATCAACGTTACCTGGGATTCGGCACGCGAGACGCCATGGAACGGGCTATCGAGCTCTTCGAGAATGGGGGTTGGAAAGCGAAGGAAGAGTTCATTCGGCCCGAAGATGGTGTTAGTCCGGAAGGATCGACAGGGACTCGGTCCCTCTGCCGTAGACAAGACGCCGATACAGACACTCGAGAGGACTGGCATATCGTTCCCACCCGTCACGCGAGTTTCGGCCAGGAGAACTCCGAAGAGGTCTATATCCCCTAGATGGAGGCATCTCCCTCTCGGGCTTTATATGTACTCTTTGATAAAGGTTTCCAAAACTGACTGAGATGCAGCACCGACGTGCATTTTTTTCATCTCCCCTTTATCGAAGAGAAGGAGCGAAGGAATACTTACGATATTGAACTGAACAGCAAGCTCTGATTCATCGTCGACATTGATTTTAACGAATTTGATCTTTCCGTCGTGTGCAGAGGATAGCTTTTCAAGCACGGGTTCCATCATCTTGCAGGGAACGCACCACGGGGCCCAAAAATCGGCGACAACGGCGGTTTCAGATTTGAGAACCTCTTGCTCAAAGCTTTTGCTCGTAATCTCCAGCATAGGGATAGTCCTCCTAGGCTTTTCGTTTGAAGTCTTTGAGGCGAAAGTCCTCGATAACGCCCTCTACATACGAGGTGACGCTTTTCAGCTTTTCCGCCTCGATTTTGGACATCGGCGTGTAGTCCGATTTGACCTGAGTCAATATATCCAACAAATCGTGCAGGAAAAATGAAGCCTCCAGAATAAAGGCCTTTTCTTCCCTGTCGACGGCTTTGTAATCTCTCGGGAAAACGCTCATCAGGGTAAGATACCGAGTCAACCGAGCAGGAACGGGATCAGTGCCCGAACTGGATAGAGACCTCAATTGAGAGTCCAACGACATCATGATCTGGGAGTTGAAGGCGTAATTAGTATTTTTCAAAGCGTCCTGCAACTCCGGCATGTATTTCTGATCGAGCTCGTTCAGCGCTCCTACTAGTCGTCTGATCTCAGGATTCGCTGCCTTATGAACGGGGATATCTGAGTACTTTTCGATCTTTGCCTGCAGCTCCCTGAGTATCCTGTCTGCAAAATCCTCCCTCTTTCTTCTCTCCGCCGATACCGGCTGCTGGTTGAGATTATCGTCCTCTTTTTTCAGCAACTCTTCGATAACACCAACCTCCACGGCAAGGAACTGACCCAGATCCAATCCGTTCCTCACCGCGCTGTAGTATCGTTCCTCAAAGGCGGTCTTCAGCCTTGGCGACTTAAAGAAGCGGTAGATATATTCATCGTAGCGCTTTAGTATCTTTTCGAGAGCAAGCTTGATCTCAGCTTGGGTTAGCTTTTTGGGAGGCATAGCGATACATTATTGAAGACGAGTAACTCTGTCAACGAAGGGGGAGAAGACATGGCAGAGCAATTCAAAAGTGGCGCAGAGGCCGTGAAATGGGACCTGACGGATCTCTACAAAGCGGTAGACGATCCGAAAATCGAGAAGGACCTCGGAGCAGCAGATGTCCGGGCTGATAAGTTGGCCGAGAAATTCAGGACACAGGTAGCAGAGCTTTCCACAGAGGAATTGCTCGAGCTGCTGCTGGAGTATGAAGCCATCCTCGACCTCTCGGGCAAAGTCGGCACTTACGCCTATCTAGCCTGGTCGACCAATTCGGAAGATAGTGCCAGAGGTGCTCTTCTTCAGAAGGCTACGGAACGGGCCTCCCGCCTCAATCAGAAGCTGATCTTTCTGGAGCTCGAAATCGCCAAAATCCCTGATGACAGAGCGAAAGAGCTGATCAATAATGCTCGACTCGAAAAATACCACCACTGGCTGACAGTTACCAGAGTGTATCGTCCCTACCTACTTTCAGAGCCGGAGGAGAAGATTCTCAGTGAAAAGAGCATATCCGGCCGTGATGCCTGGGTTCGCTACTTCGGCGAGGTGCATGGAGCTTCCCGCTACGATTGGGAGGGAGAGCGGGTCACCCAGGCAACGATACTCAACAAGCTCTACGACTCGGATCGGACCGTTCGCGAGAAAGCAGCGGCATCGTTCACCTCCGGCCTGAAGGAGATGTTGAGAACAAATACGTACGTCTTTAACACGATCCTGTCAGACAAATCATCCACCGATCACCTCAGGGGCTATCCTAAATGGATCTCTGCGAGAAACCTCGGTAACCAGGTGGATGATGACACCGTGGAGGCTCTCATCGCTGCCGTCACCTCTCGCTACGATATCGTCGCTCGCTACTATCGCCTCAAGCGGGGTCTCCTGAACCTGGATGAGCTGAAGGATTTCGACCGCTACGCACCCTTGCCCACTGCAGATAGGAAATACTCGTGGTCCGATGCAAAGGACTTCGTCCTGTCAGCCTACCGGGCCTTCCATCCAGCAATGGGTGACACGGCCGAAGAGTTCTTTCAGAAGCGGTGGATCGACGCTGCAATCCAACCCGGGAAGAGGGGCGGGGCCTATAGCCACGGGGCGGTGCCCTCGGTGCATCCCTATATCTTTCTCAACTACGAAGGAACCCCCCGCGACATGATGACCCTCGCCCATGAGCTGGGACACGGGATTCACCAGATGCTTTCCCGCAAACAGGGCATCCTGCAGGCTGACACCCCCCTTACAACAGCTGAGACGGCCTCGGTTTTCGGCGAAATGCTGCTCTTCCAGGACCTGCTATCGAAGGAGAAGGACCCAAAAGTGAGGCTCTCGATGCTCGTGGGCAAAATCGAGGACTCTTTTGCCACCGTGTGTAGACAGGTCGCTATGAACCGATTCGAAAACGCCATTCACGAGGCACGTCGGTCCGAGGGGGAGCTCTCCACGGATCGTTTCAACGACCTGTGGCAGTCAACACAGAAGGCCATGTTCGAAGACAGCGTTACCCTCACCGATGACTATCAGGTATGGTGGAGCTACATTCCCCACTTCATTCATTCTCCAGGCTATGTTTACGCCTACGCTTTCGGCGAACTGCTCGTTCTCGCTTTGCACACCCGCTACAGAGAGATGGGAGATGACTTCCCCCAGTTGTACCTCGACCTGTTACGCGCCGGCGGTTCCGATTGGCCCCACAACCTGGTGAAGCCCTTTGACGTGGACCTGGCAAATCCGGATTTCTGGCATGGAGGTCTCACCATGCTCGAACAACTGGTCGAGCAGGCCGAAGAGCTCGCTTCTGTCGCTAAAGCGTAAGCTGCTCTTCCTTTTCCATCTCCGTATCCGAGAGCTGTTCGCCCTCTGAGAGCTGCCCGCCCTCTGAGAGCTGTTCGCTCTCTTGGGTATTCGAAGAGGCGTCCGACAATTCCCTTTTCTCATTGGTATCATCAGCCAATCCCTTTTTTGGCTTAAACTCGACGTGTTCGGCTATTATCAGCACCTTGGAGCGATTGTTCCCCTCCGAATCCTGCCAGCGGTCCTGTTTCAGCCGCCCTACTACACGAACCCCCCTTCCCTTTTCTAGGTGTTCGGAACAGACCTCTGCCTGTTTTGCCCAGACCGTCACATCAAAGTAGGAGACCTCCTTTTGGTATTCCTCCTCCTGTTTATAGAACCGGTTCGTGGCAATCGAAAAACGACAAATCGGGGTACCTTTAGGCGTGTAGGCCAGCTCAGGGTCCCGTGTCAGATTGCCTTCGATGAGGACCGAATTCAAGTTGTTCATTTCATGCTCCTCGATAATAAGATTGTTCTACCTCTAATAAGCATGTAAAATCCCTGCCGCTTCTGCTGCAGCAAGAGAAAAGATCCCGCTTTTGACAAGGCCCTATAAAATGCCTATGATAAGTGAGAGGAAAGGATAATGACTAGAACACTTTTAAACATTTTGTTAGTTTTACTGCTTGCAATTCTCTGCTCTGTCTGGATGAGCTGCGGGAGCGAACCCCTCCTTGTAAAAGGGAATCCAGTTAAAGCCTATGAGGGCAAATCGTTTACGATTACAGCTATATTTCTGGATGAAATGACGCTAAAAAAGCGCTACGGCAAAAGGAACAATCCGTTCATCAACGTCTCACACATCATCACGCCGCGCACTTTCATGGTATTCGACCTCATCATCAAAGCAAACGATCAAAGACTGAATTTTCAGCTCAACAAGATGGAACTCCAGTACGCCGCAATTAATGTCACACCCAGAAACCGCTTTCTCATGATCGACCACTGGGAGGTCGAAGACAGCTATAACAAAACCGTGAAGGGTGTGGATACGGCCAGGAAGATCGCCCTAATAAACAAAACTCTCTTTCCGGACCACTTCGAAGTCTCCCCCGGGTCTACGATCAAAGGGCTCATTCTTTTCAGCGCCAACTTCCCCAAATCGGGGACGGCAACTCTCACCATACCCGTCTTTGAAAGCAGCGGAAATCTGATAGACGTCGCAACAATGGAATATAACTACAGCCTCTATTGAGCTAGCTCCTTACGCCTTCGTCGCGCCGGAAGACGCTGATTCCAATGGAAGCATCTTTCAGCCAGCAGCTTGATACATAAAAACCCCCTAACGGTGTCAGGGGGTTTTTTGCTTTTACTGAACTTATGAAAGCTGCTTTGCTTTCTGGTTCGGTGGCTTAGATTAGAAGTCCAAAACTCCCGAGAAGTAGACCACGCCGCTGGCGGCGGAGGGATCGAAATCCGCGTCAGCCGGGCAGTTCAGGCCTTCGTAGTAGCCGGTAATGCCGTTGTCCTCGGTGACCATGCAGTAGCCGAGTCTGTACGTAGCGGCTCCGACCTTTGTCCAGACGGACACGTCGACCTCATCCAGTGTCTCTGGAGCATAGGTGTCATCCATGACCATACCGACACCCAGGTCTGCACCGATCATACCCTCGTAGTCGGCACCAGCCTCGAACCACAGAAGCACGAAGATGCTATCATCATTTCCGGCCATTCCGACATTGAGGTAGACCATGTCCATGATGGTGTTGCACAGAGCGGCGCCCAGTGCCCACACTTGGCCATCAGGAGCATCTGTATCCAGGTTGTAGTCGAAGGAGAGACCGACCTCGAAGGCATACATGCCGGGCATGATGTCCATTCCGAAGTTTGCACCGATACCGATGTCGGCTTTGTCAAAGCCTTCATCTTCGCGGAGGTAGTAAGCCTCGACGTGGATGGGATCCATTCCGCCGTAAGCGCCGAACATATTTGAGTGGACGTCGGGCTCGGGAGCGAAGCCTGCCACAACATGGACCATGTCCATGATGCCCACATCGAAGTTGACCTCCCAGTTCTCATAGTTGTCGTCAAAGACCTGCTCGTTCTCGTATCCGGTGATTTTCGCGTAATCCTTGGCGCCCCACTCGTACCATCCCCATTTACTGGTGATGGAGACACCCATGTCCTCGAGACCGGCGTACTTGCCGATAGCAGTTGTGATGTAGGCCTTGTCCAGCTGGATCTTGTTGGTGCTGGCGGGTCCTATGTCTTGAGCATAGTCAATTTCCAGCCTTGCCGTGTTGAAGTCATCGACCACGGCATTGAAGTTCAGTTCTGCATCCCCGTTGTAGTCGTAAACGGCGCCGAAGTCCTGAAACCATGAGTACTCGACTTGGCCTGTGATGGTTACATCCGATGCCATTACAGACATACTGGCGACCAAAAGCACCATCATTGTAAGGACTAGAATTTTTTTCATTGTATGTCCTTCCTCCTATCTTATTGAATTCCAGAGTCAACGACTCTTGCAGGAATAATAGCAGCCAAATTATGGGCTTGGCAAGACCCTTTGTGACAATTTATCGTTTTTTCTTTAATCCTCCTTCGAAGCGTATTTTGTTGTTAGTCTACCAAACACATCGGATAGCATCAAGTCTATCATAAAAAAAACTTTCC
>CAZLRN010000203.1:0-8196 GCA_964561715.1 uncultured Spirochaetales bacterium | reverse complement strand
CATTGGGCGCACCCCCTATAGGTCTTCTCGTACTCTAAACCGAGAGCGTTGGCTTTTTTTGTTCGCGTTTCTCTATCGCTCATGCGTTTCTACGTTGATATGTTTGCTGCTTCAACAAGCTGCTAAAAAGTGCTAGCTGCAGCGAGGATAGTCCGATTGCTGCGCCCTGCTTAGGTCGTTCGGCTACGAAGTTTCTCTACAACGGGAAGGCCCGTCGCAGTTGACGGATGGCCTGCCGCAGGCGTTCTTCGTTTTCAACCAGGGCGATTCTGAGAAAGTCTTCTCCGTCCTCTCCAAACCCTCTTCCCGGTGCGACTGCCACCTCAGCTTTATTGAGGCACTGGATAGCAAACTCGATGGATCCCATTTCCTGGTATGGTTCAGGAATCGCCGCCCACACAAACATACTGGCCCTTGGCTTTTCGACCTTCCAGCCTATTCGCTCCAGACCTTCGCACAGGCAATCCCTGCGATTCTGATAGACCGCCGCCTGCTGTTTCATCTCCTCTTCGCACTCACGGAGGGCAATCACCGTGGCGATTTGAATGGCCTGGAAGATGCCGTAGTCGTAGTAGCCCTTGATATTGGCGAGCACCTTGATCATGTCGGCGTTGCCTACGACAAAACCGATCCTCCAACCCGCCATATTGTATCCCTTGGACATGGTGAGGGTTTCTACACCAACGTCCTTGGCCCCCTCGACTTCGAGAAAGCTCGGTGCCTTGTAGCCGTCGAAGGTGGTTAGGCCGTAGGCGAAATCATGAATCACGTAGAGACCGTACCTCTTGGCGAGTTTGACGATTTCCTTGAAAAAACCGACTTCGACGGTTCGGGTTGTTGGATTATTCGGGTAGTTGAGAATGAGGATCTTGGGTTTGGGGATGAGGTGTCGACACATGTGAGCTATGTTGCCGAGCAGCGCCTCCTCCCCTTCGTTCATCGTGATTCCGATGACATTGGCTCCCGCCAGGACTGGCCCGTAGATGTGAATGGGGAAAGAGGGAGTAGGTGCTAAAACGACATCTCCGGGACCCAGTGTAGCCAGACAGAGGTGACTGAATCCCTCTTTCGATCCCAAGGTTGCGATGACCTCGCTGTCGGGATCGAGATCAACGCCCCAGTGTTTTGAATAGAAATTCGAAACCTCCCGGCGCAGATTGAAGATGCCTACGGATACCGAATAGCGCTGGTTCCGTTTGTCGTTGACAGCTTCGCATAGCTTGTTTACGACTGCTTCGGGTGCGGGATCATTTGGATTGCCCATTCCGAGATCGATGACGTCGATTCCTCGGCGACGCAGTTCTATCTTGAGGGCGTTGATGCGACCGAAGAGATAGGGGGGAAGCCGGTGCATCCGCGCGGAGGCCACATCAGGCATCTCGACTTTGACGAGGGCATCGGCGGTGTACTCTTTGTTTTCGAGTGTATCCATCGGCGCTCCTCAGCGGCGGTTGATAGGTATATAGTCACGGTCTCTGATGACGTTTCTGTAGGCCGGGCGAATGATTCTCCCTCCGCTGATGAGCTCTTCGATTCGATGCGCCGACCACCCGGCGACTCTGGCGATGCAAAAAATCGGCGTATAGAGCTCGATGGGTATGCCGAGCATCTTGTAAACGAATCCCGAGTAGAAATCCACATTGGGTGTGAGGGATTTGGCGGAAGCCTTTTCCTTTTTTATGACCTCCGTAGCCACCTTGGCCACCGTCTGGTAGAGCTCGAACTCGTCGATTTGATTTTTAGCCTTGGCCAGGGTTTCGGCTTTCTGTCTTAAAAGAGCGGCTCTTGGATCCGAAAGCGTGTAAACCGCGTGGCCAATTCCATAGATCAGCCCCTTCCGATCGAAGGCACGCTTTTGCAGAATTTTTGTCAGATGGCTTCTGATCTCCTCTTCGTCTTTCCAGTCTTTGACGTTGGACTGGATATTCCTCATCATATCCATGACCTTGAGGTTGGCCCCCCCGTGGAGGGGACCTTTGAGGGATCCCACCGCTGCCGCCATAGCGGAATAGGTGTCTGTGCCGGTCGAGGAAACAACATGGGTTGTGAAGGTAGAGTTGTTTCCACCGCCGTGCTCTGCATGAATTACGAGGGCAAGATCTAGAGTCTCAGCCTCGAGGCGAGTGAAAGAGCTGTCCGCGCGAATGAGGTGCAAGAGGTTTTCTGCCGTGTTCAGCTCGGGGCGGGGTCTGTGAATGAAGAGGCTCTTTCCGTCGAAGTAATGACGCTTGGCCTGATATCCGTAGGCCACCATAGTCGGAAAGCGAGCGATGAGCTCGAGGCACTGTCTCAAGATATTCTTGATTCTTATATCATCAGGATTGGGATCGTAGGAGTAACAGACCAATATGCTGCGGGCGAGTTTGTTAACAACATCCCGGCTTGGGGATTTAAGGATCATGTTCTCAATGAATCCTTCCGGGAGAGCTCTGTATGATCCTAGCAGTCTTCTAAACTCTTCGAGCTCTTTTCGAGTGGGTAGTTCCCCGAAGAGCAGCAGAAAGATGATTTCTTCGAATCCGAATCTTCGGTCTTTTTGAAATCCTTTGGCGATGTCAGTGATACTAATACCCCGGTAGAGGAGGCGACCATCGACGGGCACGCGCTCGCCCTCGTCGAAGATGTATCCATGCACGTCTCCTATTTCAGTGAGACCCACCAATACCCCGGATCCATCTTCGTTTCTGAGTCCCCGTTTCACCTCATACTTCTGATACAGGTCCATCGGTATGCGGTTCTGTTTTTGCGCTCGCTGAGAGAGAATTTCCATAGTCGAGTTGTTCGACTTCCCTAAGTTTTTCTTTTTCGCCTGCATAGAAAGTTCCAGCCATCCCAGGCTATAGCTTGAGATATAACGCCCATAATGTACTAGTTTACCCGTTTAGACAATCGAGAAGATGACGAAAAATGCACTCCCGGGTGTTTTCTATAGCCACCGAGCGTCATCCTGATCCAGTCAGAGCGAGGATTGTACGGCAAAAGGCGACAGCTTCGCTGAGAAGGCGCATCATTTCGCCCTCCTGTACACTTTTATGGTTCTCCGCTGAGGATTGACCGCCCAACTCAATGACAATTTGTCCACTAAAGCTATCCCTTGCGAGTTGTTGAAGCAGAGCCCGAAGGTCAAGCTCGCCGAGATGCGGAGGCAGATGCTGCCTTCCGTTTGCAAAGTTGCTAAGATGGATATGCCGGATCCGGCTACCCCCGGCTCTATATGCCTCCAGGGGATCTATGCCATGGGTGCCCCAATGGGTCGTATCGAGAGTCAGGTAATCGTGGACCCTTGCCCATTCGTTTGGCGAATTCCACCATATCAGCCAATCTGGTGGGAAAAGATCGACAAGACGGGGAAGGTTTTCTATACAGATTTCAACAGGGGTTTCTTGCTGAAGCCCGCCTAAACCGCCATCGTCGATCCATTTTTTCACCTCTTTTCCATGAGCCGACAGGCGGGGCAATCGGAGCTCCTTCGCCCCCAGTGTCAATCTGCGAAACCAGAATCGCTCAGGCAGGTGAACCACGACGTGATCAGCTCCGATTTCTTCGGCCAGCCTCACCGTCTGCTCGATGTATGCGACAGGTCCGGGTTTCCAGGCTTTTAGGGTTTGGTAGGCAAAGGGTGAGTGGAGACACATTACCGGGACCCGGTGTTCCTCTATCATAGCCTTCAGGGAGGCTTTGTCATGGGTGGCCTCGTCTGGATCGCAGATGATCTCCACGCCGTCCAGGCCCAGCTTTCTGGCAGACTGGAAACTGAGGGCAACTCGCTTCGAGTGAGGATAGAATGATCCAGATGACAATCCTAGCAGGGGTTGTTTCATCAGAGGAACAATATATTATGATCTGTTGGGAATGTGAATGATCTCGCGGGGCTTGCTTCCGTTGGGAGGTCCGATGATTCCACGCATCTCCATGTGCTCTATCAGACGTGCTGCTCGGTTGTACCCGATCTTCAATCTCCTCTGAAGATACGAGGCTGAGGCCTTGCCGGCCGTGACGATCACATCCAGAGCTTTATCCAATAGTGGATCTTCCTCTCCAACGCCCGGAATCTCTTCGTCCTCTTCCTCGAAGAAGATTTCCTCATCGATATACTCGGGCTCTCCGAGGGTTCGCATGTGTGCGGTGATGGCCTCAATCTCCTCTTCGGCGAGAAAGGCGCCCTGGATCCGGACAGGCACGGGATCCCAAGCCGAGACGAATAGCATATCCCCCTGGCCCAGCAGCTTATCGGCTCCAACGGTGTCTATAATAATACGAGAATCAAATTTGCTCGCTACCATGAATGCGATACGGGAAGGGATGTTTGCCTTGATCAGGCCGGTGATCACATCGACAGACGGCCTCTGAGTGGCTAAGACGAGATGAATGCCCACGGCTCGGGACATGGCGGCGAGTCGGGCCAGTGTGGCCTCCATCTCTTTTCCGGTAGTCGCCATGAGATCGGCGAACTCATCGATCACGATAACCAGGTAGGGAATCGGCTGGGTGGCCAGACGGTTCTTTTTTATCTTTCTGTTGAACGAGCGAATGTCTCTCACTTCAAGAGTATCGAGCAAGCTGTATCGCCTCTCCATCTCATAGATGCAGTACTGAAGCGCCTGATAGGCCCGTTTGGGATCCGTAATGACAGGTGTCAGAAGGTGAGGAATATCGTTGTAGATCTTCAACTCGACGATCTTCGGATCAATAATAAGCAGCCTCACTTCTTCGGGTGATTTTTTGTAGAGGATCGAAGAGATAAGCGAATTGACGCAGACCGATTTTCCCGATCCGGTTGCTCCTGCAATAAGGATGTGGGGAGTCTGAACCAGGTCGACGATCTGTGCGCCCCCCGAAATGTCCTTGCCAAGCACTATCGGGATCTCGTACCGGCTTTTCTGGAATTTGTCCAGAGTAATCATCTCCTTAAACGGTACGATGACTCTTTCTCTGTTCGGCACCTCGATTCCCACGGCGTGTTTGCCCGGAATGGGGGCCACAATTCGTACCCGGAGGGCCGCAAGCCTCAAAGCGATGTTGTCTGCCAGATTGACGATCCGAGAAAGCTTTACCCCCGGAGAGGGTAGGATCTCGAACATCGTTACGACCGGCCCTTTCTGGATCCCCGTCAGCTCAGCATCGATGTTGAATTCTTTGAGCGTATTCATGAGCACCTCGCCGGAGGATCTGGTCTGCTCATCCAGTTTCCAGTATGCGCCATCGGAATAGTCCCTCAGAATGCCCTCTATGGGTACGGAGTAGGGACTCAATCCCCATTTTAAGCCTGTTTGGGGCACGAGGGAGTTCTCCACCTCTACGGGCTCGAACTCCGCATCCTCCACTTCCAGTGGAAGGCCGGAGATTTGCGAGCCTGGGTCTGCGGCATCGATCGTATCGACAACATCCGCCTCAGGAGCCTCTTCCAGCTCACTGGCTTCGGATCCTATCTCATCAGGCTCGGCCTCTTCGGGCTCGATCCCGATCTCAGGCTTGATTTCCTCACCTAGAGGTTCTTGCGCGAGATCGTCTGCAAAGAGCCTGTTCCGGAGTTCGACAAGGGTTTCCCGTGGTGTTCTCTTGCGCTTATGGAGCAGGCCGTATAGCTGGACGAGCAGGAGAATCTCGATCGCCGTAATAACAAGAATCAGGGCGGCAGCGGGTATGCGACCAAAGGCGGCCGTGATGGCTTCGGCAAATGGAGAAGGCAGAGCCTGATCTTTGACAACGATTTTCAAGAATAGCGAAAAGGAGAGAAAAGGAAAGATCGTGAGAGTCAGAGTGTAGAGAAAATCTCGTTTAAAGGGGCGTATGATGAGAAGGGAGGCAGCTCCGAAGAGGTAGAAAGGCACATAGAAACAGGCCCATAAAAACGAGTTGTAGAGAAAGGTTCCAGGGCGAGAGAGAAAAAGCATCCATACAGCGGAGTGGTAGTCCTGAGTCAGAAAGGTAACTATCGAAAAAAGAAAGAGAAGACCGATCAGTGATGTAAGTACCGCCAGTACAAGGGCATATGGAGAGGCAGCCTCTTTCAATCATTCCTCCTAATTCCTTTATCGGAGTCTAGTTCGGCTGTCATGAATGAGGTCCCGCACAAGTTGTCTCTTTAGGCTCTCAATGGCTGGCTTTTCACTTTATAACATTATTTTTCATTTATTCCCGTTGAGCCCTTGACGTGATTTCAAAATTTCTCATACATTGAGAAGGCTTGGAATCGCTGATAAATATTGTAATTTGGTAGACAATCTAACCTTCAGATTTCCAAACTAAACATCTAAGCGATATTCAAAGATTGCATCGTGATCTTAACAGGAGGAAGGCATGTCGCAAAAAATGACGAAGGAGGAGTTGCTTGCCAAGGCAAAAAAGCCCTCCGAAGATGCCATGAAATTGCACGCATGTTATCGCGGCAAGTTGCAGGTAATGCCCAAATGCCACATTCGAAACTTGGATGATTTCTCGATCTACTACTCTCCAGGTGTGGCTGCGCCCTGCAGGGCGATCGAAGCCGATGAAACCCGCATGGAAGAGCTGACCAACAGAGGCAACACCATCGCTGTGATATCGGACTGCACCAGAGTCCTTGGATTGGGTGACATAGGACCTAAGGCGGGCTATCCAGTCATGGAGGGAAAGGCGCTGATATTCAAGTACCTGGGAGGTGTGGATGCCGTTCCGATTGTCCTTGCCACAAAGGATCCGGACGAGATCGTTCGCGCCGTCAGGGTTCTGGAGCCTTCATTCGCCGGTATCAATCTGGAAGATTTTTCTTCTCCCAAATGCTTCGGCATTCTCGAAAGACTGAGGAGCGAGATGAACATCCCCGTCTTTCACGATGATGTACAGGGAACCGGAACCGTCGAGCTGGCGGGTCTCATCAACGCCTTGAAAATCGTCGGGAAAAAAATCGAAGACTGCAGGATCGTCTTCAACGGGATCGGGGCTGCTAACACGGGGGTCTCCAGGCTTATTCTCGAGTATGGAGCCAATCCCGAGAACGTCATCGTCGTGGATAGCAAAGGAATACTGCATCGGGGAAGAAAGGATCTGGAAGAAAAGAAAGAGGATTACGCCTACAAGTGGAAGATGTGTCAGATCACGAATGTGGAGCAGAGAACAGGGGATTTGGGAGAGGCGCTCAAAGGCGCCGATGTGCTGATCTCGTGTTCAAAGCCCGGTCCGGGAATTGTGCTTCCTGAGCAAGTTCGCGGAATGGCAAAAGACGCAATCGTGTTTCCGAGCGCCAATCCGATACCTGAAATCTGGCCCTGGGAAGCGAAAGAGGCAGGAGCGAGGATCGTCGGCACCGGTCGGTCCGACTTTCCCAATCAGGTCAACAACTCCATGGGATTCCCGGCGATCTTTCGAGGGGTTCTCGATGTAATGGCAAAAACGATTACAGACGAGATGTGCATCGCCGCCGCCGAAGCGCTGGCTCGATACGCCGAGAAACGGGGCATCAGCGAAGATGACATCATCGCCAAGATGGATGAGCCCGATGCTTTTATCGACGAGGCTGTAGCCGTAGGCATGAAGGCTCAGGAGCAAGGAGTGGCGCGCCTGACGGTGAGTGAGGAGGAACTTCGCAGAAACGCCGAGGAAATGATTTGCAGCGCCCAGGATCAGGCGAGGGCTCTGACGGAGAGCGGCTGCATCGAGCAGGCGGTAACCTGAAGGCGGCTGCGCCCTTATGAAGATAGTATAGAGTGAGTCGAGGAGAATAAAATGGCCAGGTTGTTTGAATACGAGGGAAAAAAGTTCCTCAAAGAGGCTGGAATCCCTATCCCCGAAGGAGAGGTTGTTTCCACAGCTCAGGAGGCGCGGAACGTCGCTGCCAAATTGGGAAAACCGGTAGCGGTGAAGGCCCAAGTTTGGGTTGGCGGGCGAGGACTGGCAGGAGGTGTCAGGCTTGCCGACACGCCGGAGCAGACCGAGAAGGTGGCGAGCGAAATCCTCGGGATGAAGATCAAGGGTTTCGAGGTGCGTCAGGTGCTGATCGAAGAAAAGCTGGATATTGATAAGGAGTTCTACGCAGGCGTCTTCCCGGACGGATCATGGAAGGCCCGATGTCCCGTTTTCATTTTCAGCACCCATGGCGGTATGAACGTAGAATCGATCCCGGAAGACCAGATAATCCGGCGAAACATCGACTATATTAAAGGGCTGCCCTACTATGACGCTCTGGGATTGGCCAGCGAGGCAGGTATTCCCAACAAG
>CAZLRN010000202.1:0-8220 GCA_964561715.1 uncultured Spirochaetales bacterium | reverse complement strand
GGTTCGAGTCCTGCTGGACGTATCTAGATCCGTCAACTTGACAAAGAACGAGGTTTTTTGTAGCTTTTCGTGCTGTGACTGAGTGTGGTGGGTGTAGCTCAGTTGGTTAGAGCGCCAGTCTGTGGAACTGGAAGTCGGGGGTTCAAATCCCCTTACCCACCCTATGCAATTTCTGCTCAATTTCTAGTTATTCTAGCAAGATTCTAAGTCGGAATTGCTAAATCGTTGGCTGCATGTAAAAAATGGGTCAAACTAGTTGGGTTGTGTGCGGGCCGCGTAGGCCTCAGCCGGCCACGTCGCAGCCAACGATATGCATCATTACTACGGATGGAGGCTATCCTTAGCGGATAGCTCTTTCGAAAGTTCGATGCAGTATGAGGATGCGTCCGTAGCTCAGTTGGATAGAGCGCCGGACTTCGAATCCGTAGGCCGCAGGTTCGAGTCCTGCCGGGCGCGTAAAAGGAACTTGGAATTGGGCCGTTAGCTCAGCTGGTAGAGCAGCAGACTCTTAATCTGCGGGTCGAAGGTTCGATTCCTTCACGGCTCAAGCGGGTAGCTCGTCTCTGCATCAGTTGTAGCGCTGCTGCTTAAGGCGAGAGTGGTGAAATTGGCAGACACGCTAGATTTAGGATCTAGTGCCGAAAGGTGTAAGGGTTCGAGTCCCTTCTCTCGCACATTCATTATTCCTAGGGAAGGGATCAGTGTCGTCGCTTGTTGTACAGGGTGCCTGATCCTGCCCGGAAGGCGTGTTTTTTCTGCGGGAATAGCTCAGTTGGTAGAGCGCCACCTTGCCAAGGTGGATGTCGCCGGTTCGAGTCCGGTTTCCCGCTCTCTAAAGGAGAATCTAAGCGTTAGCTCGTGATCTCATCTCCGTGCAAGCATGGGTGCGACTGATAAATCAAATCTAGTCTAGTGTAGGCGACAACGAGTATGCTCATGCAAGACTTCTGAGACGCGGACGTCTGAGACGAGGGCGTCTCTTGTCGAATTCGACTTCTGAGACGTGGACGTCTCTAGTCGTACACGACTTCTTAGTCGTGAGTGTTCCCTAAATCAAATCGAGACAGTATCTTATCACTGCAGAACGGCAAAAATTAATAGGCTCGGGAAGGTGACACGATGAAGGTGAATTCAAAGGAAGAATTGCTGGAAAACTCCCAGGTACAGCTCAAAGTGACAGTTCCGAAAAAGGACGTCCAGGAAGAGTATAACTCCCTCATCGGAGAATACTGCCGTAGAGTGGCTATCAAGGGATTCAGAAAAGGCAAAGTACCTGCAGATGTGCTCATTCGCAAGTTTGGAGATAGTCTGAAGAGCGAGACAACCCAGAATCTGATAGAAAAAAGCCTCAAAGAGGTATTCGAGAAGGTAGAGTACAAGCCATTGCCCTATTCGGTGCCGGCTCTAGCCGAGGGGAGCAAGCTTGAGTTGAATCTTGACAAACCCTTCTCTTTCGAAGTCACCTACGACACATTTCCCAAAATCGAAATCGGTCCCTACAAGGGCCTCGAAATCAAAGAGCCCTCGGTGTCCATCGGTAAGGAGGATATCGAGCGTGAGCTGAAAGCGATTCAAGAACAGAACTCCATTGTCACCGACAAAGAGAACGGGACAGTGGAAAAAGGGGATACGGTAACGCTCGATTATATGGAAGTGGACGAGTCTGGCGAGGAGGTCGAAGGGACAAAACGGGAGGGTTTCACCTTTTCAGTTGGCTCAGGCTACAATCTATACAAGATCGACGACGACATTGTTGGTATGAAAAAAGACGAAGAGAAGGACCTGGAGAAGTCGTATCCTGAGGATTTCGAGTACTCTGAGATAGCCGGGCGGAACGTCAAGCTGCGGGTCAAGGTCACCGGTGTCAAAGAAAAGAAGCTTCCTGACATCGATGACGAACTGGCGCAGGATGTCAGTGAGAAATACAAGACCCTCAAGGACCTCAAGGACGATATAGCCAAGCGCCTCGAGGAAGCCTCTAAGAATAGGATCAGGGAAGTGACTATGCAGAGGCTGTTCGAGCAAATCGTCGGGGCCTCCAAAATTCCTCTTCCCGCCTCCATGATAGATCAGGAGCTCACCATGCGGTGGCACAATTTCGTCAGACAGTTCAGGTCCAATGAAAACCTCGTGCTCCAGTTGCTGGAGCGGGAGGGAAAAAGCAAAGATGATCTACTCGATGAATGGCGTCCGGGTGTCGAAGCGGCTCTCAAAACCAGGCTAGCCGAATCGCATCTCGCGGACCTGGAGAAACTGGAGGTAAGCGATGAGGAGCTAGACAGGCGGATAGCGGAAGAAGCGGAGAGTCAAGGAAAGGATGCCAAAGAGGTCAAAGAAGAGTACGAAAAAAACCATTTCTTGGAGTTGATCAGGGACGGAATGAAGGTGCGTAAGCTCCATGATCTGCTATTGGAAAGCTCCACCGTGAAGAAGGGGGAAAAGGTAAATTTCCTGGACTTTATGGAGGGAAAAGGTTAAATTTTTGGGTGGACAAAACACCCTCAGATTGATACCTCGCGAACCGAATAGCAGTACATTTTTTGCGAGTGAAGGGCAGCATAGACTATGAAAGAAATGGCCAGCAACTTGGTTCCCATCGTCGTAGAACAGACAGGGATCGGTGAGAGATCCTATGACATTTTTTCTCGACTTCTCAAGGACCGCATTGTATTCCTGGACGGCGAGGTTCATGATGTGAGCGCCGATTTGGTCATCGCCCAACTGCTTTTTCTAGAATCTCAAGATCCGGAGAAAGATATTCAGCTCTATATCAACTCCCCAGGAGGTACCGTGACGGCAGGACTGGCGATTTATGATACCATTCAGTACATCCGCCCCGATGTTCAGACCATCTGCATGGGTCAGGCCATGTCCATGGGGGCGCTCCTGCTCACGTGCGGTACGGCGGGCAAGCGATACGCCCTGCCCTCGGCGCGGATTCTGATTCATCAGCCCTGGGGAGGCGTCTCGGGGCAGGCCACCGATATAGGTATCCAGGCCAGAGAGATCGTGCGAGTTAAAAAACTGATGATCCAATACTTTGCCACGCACACAGGAAAATCTGAGGAGCAAATCTCCACAGATCTGGAGAGGGACTTCTACATGTCGGCAGAAGAAGCAAAGGTTTATGGATTGATCGACGATATTCTGATTAGGGGTAACGATGGGAAAAATGTCAAGAAATGAGGGTCAGAAGGTCTGTTCATTCTGCGGCAAGAATGCGGATATAGCCAGGAGACTGATCGCAGGGCCTGGTGTGTATATCTGCGACGAATGTGTGCATGTCTGTAAAAAGATTCTCGATGACGAGGAAGAAGTTCTATCAAACGAATTTCTCGAGGAGGTCCCCACTCCTCATGAAATAAAAGAGTACCTCGATCAGTACGTTATGGGACAGGAGGCTGCAAAAAAGACTCTGTCCGTGGCGGTCTACAACCATTACAAGCGAGTCGCCCTGGCGCGGAATCTCGATGATGATGTCGACCTGGAGAAGGCCAATGTGCTTATGATTGGTCCGACGGGGACCGGCAAGACACTGCTCGCCCGTACCCTGGCTAAAAAACTTCGCGTCCCCTTTGCGATTGCCGATGCTACAACACTGACCGAGGCGGGATATGTTGGAGAGGACGTAGAGAATATCCTGCTCAAGCTGATACAGAATGCTGGAAACAATATTCCTGCCGCTGAGCGGGGCATCATCTACATTGACGAAATCGACAAAATTGCCAGAAAGGGCGAAAATATTTCGATTACCAGAGACGTGTCCGGGGAGGGAGTGCAGCAGGCTTTGCTCAAGATTATCGAGGGAACCGTGGCCTCGGTTCCTCCACAGGGTGGTAGGAAGCACCCCAACCAGGAAATGCTCAAAATCAACACCGATCACATCCTTTTCATCTGCGGAGGCGCCTTTGTCGGCCTGGATCATATAGTGGAGCAACGAACCAGCGAGCATCCAATGGGTTTTGGAGCCGACGTGAAGCCCACGAGAGAGAAGGATTTGGTGGAGCTGTTCTCCCATCTCCATCCCGATGATCTGATAAGCTTTGGTCTGATTCCCGAGTTTGTAGGCCGATTGCCTATCAACGTGACTCTCGAGGAGCTGGACAAGGAATGCCTGAAGAAGATCATCACACAACCCCGAAACTCTATCTTGAAGCAGTACAAGGCATCACTGAAACTGGATGACGTAGAACTGGTGTTCGATGAGCAATCCATCGATGCGATCGCAGAGAAGGCAATGAAACGCAAAACCGGGGCTCGAGGCCTTCGCTCCATTGTCGAATCGATCATGATGGACATTATGTTCGACCTCCCTTCCATCAAAGGCAAAAAGCGGGTAGTGGTGACAAAACGGGTCGTAGAAAAATCTGAAAAGCCGGAGCTCTTTTTACTCGAAAAAAAGAAAACTGCATGAAATTTCAAAAAAAAAATGACCTTCCTATGATCCCTCTACGGGATCTCGTCGTTTTTCCCCAAATGATCGTTCCGTTTTTCGTTGGGCGCGAAAGGAGTCTCAGGGCGGTCGAAGAGGCCAATAGCAGGGGGAAGGTTGTGTTTCTGACAACCCAAAAGTCGGATCTGGCCGACGAGCCCAGCGAAGACGATATCTACCGAATTGGAACGGTGGCACGAATTCTGCAGACGCTCAAGCTTCCTGACGGAAGCATCAGGGTGCTCGTCGAGGGCACGGAGAGAGCCGGATTGATTCGGTTGATGGAGAGCAAGAGCATCTATAAGGCAAAGGTCCAGCCCATCAGAGACAGCAACAGGGTGGACTCCCAGATCGCCGCGCTGATGCGCACGGCTAAAAAAGAGTTTGCCCGGTTCGCGGAGCTTTACAGGAAGGTCCCGGAAGATGTTGTCGCCAACATAGACAAAGCGGACAGTCCGGACAGGCTTGTGGACACGATCTGCTCTCACGTTCCTCTCAAAATGCAGCAAAAAGTGGAGTTGCTTTCGATTACCGATCCCTCTTCGCGCCTCGAAACTCTCGTGTCCGTTTTGATCGGAGAGACGGAGATTCTCGACCTCGAAAAAACAATCAACTCCAAGGTCAGAAAGAGGGTCGAGAAGAGCCAGAAGAAGTATTTTCTGAACGAGCAGCTCAAAGAGATCAAGCGAGAGCTCGGAGAGGACCAGGACGATCCCACGGGAGCGAAGGAGCTCGAGCAGCGGCTGAAGTCCAAGGGCATGCCCGATGAGGTCCTGGCCAAATGCTTGAAAGAAGTCGATCGATTGGCGAGGCTGCAGCCGATCTCACCCGAGTCGGGGCTTCTCCGTACCTACCTCGAGTGGATCTGTGATCTGCCCTGGAAGGAAATCTCCGAGGATAATCGGGACATCGGCAAGGCTCAGAGCATACTGGATTCGGATCACTACGGTCTGGAAAATGTCAAGGAGAGGATTCTGGATTTTATTGCCGTGCGGCAGCTCAAGGATAAGGTGAAGGGACCTATTCTCTGTTTTGTGGGCCCTCCGGGAACAGGAAAGACTTCCCTGGGCCGATCTGTAGCTCGCGCGCTTGGAAGGGAATTTGTTCGGGTTTCTCTGGGCGGAGTAAGGGACGAAGCCGAGATTCGCGGACACAGAAAAACCTATATCGGGGCGCTTCCGGGCAAAATCATACAATCGATGAGAAAGGCAAAGACCCGAAATCCGGTTTTCCTCCTCGATGAGATCGACAAGATGAGCAGCGATTTTCGCGGTGATCCGGCAGCTGCAATGCTGGAAGTACTCGATCCCGAGCAGAACTCGACTTTTGTCGATCACTATCTCGAGGTCCAGTACGATCTCTCGGATGTCATGTTTATCACCACGGCCAATTCGATTCACAACATCCCCTATGCGCTGCGCGACAGGATGGAGATCATCGAATTGTCGGGTTATACGGAATTCGAAAAGGAAAAGATCGCCTCACAGTTTCTCATTCCCAAGCAGCTCGAAGAGAATGGCCTCTCCTGGGCAAACATCACCTTTCAGAAGTCTGCCCTCCTGAAATTGATTCGCAACTACACGATGGAGAGTGGTGTCAGAAACCTGGAGCGGGAGATCGCCAACGTATTGAGGAAAATCGCTCGCGGGGCTGTGAAGAAGGGCTTTCGCGAGGGGAAGGTGACGGAGAAGCCATTCCGCGTCACCGTTACGACGAGATCCCTCGAAAAGTATCTGGGCAAGCTGAAGTATCAGGAAAACTCGATGCCCCGAGAACCCGCAGTCGGACTGGCTTATGGATTGGCGTGGACGGAGCTCGGCGGAAAGCTTCTGCCGGTCGAGGTGTCTCTAAGCCGGGGAAAGGGAGAATTGCATCTCACCGGAAATCTCGGAGACGTCATGAAGGAGAGCGCTCAGACCGCCCTCTCCTTTTTAAAGAGTCATGCGGCTCTCTTCGGAATTGCACGAGATTTTTACAGTGATATGGATATTCACGTCCATGTACCGGAGGGGGCTATTCCAAAGGATGGTCCATCTGCCGGCATCACGATTGTGGCGGCTCTGCTTTCGGCCGTTTCGGGAAACACCGTTAGCGCAGGACACGCCATGACGGGGGAGATTACTCTCACTGGGAGGCTGCTACAGATCGGAGGGGTCAAAGAGAAGGTCCTGGCGGCTCACAGAAACGGAATGACCCACGTGCTTATGTCGGAGCTCAATCGAAAAGACATCGACGAGCTGCCAAGCGAGGTCCTTTCCTCGGTTAGCTTCATCTTCGCAGAAACGATTTCAGACGCCCTGTTTGCTCTCTTTCCGCCGGAGCTGAAACGGAGAGGGTCCTCTAAACCTGTCGACGACTCTAGAAGGAGCGGCTCGCGTAAGAGCGGCTCGCGTAAGAGCGGCTCGCGAGCAAAGACGGGAAGCTCCTAAAGACGATTTCAGTCACTGCCAATCGCCTGCTGTATGGAAAGATCTCGCTCGAGGAATCGGATGATTTCGTTGCGAAGCGTGCGGTTCAACAGCGAGGTAATATCGCCGGTTCCGTAGTCCTGCAGACTGGCTGCGTCAAGATTCTCGGCAAAACCCTCGTAGGCCTTCAGCTCCCTTTGGAAAAGACTGTGTATCTCCTCTTTCTCTGCTGCCAGGCTTATCAGGATTCCCCTGGTTTTGTACTTCTCGTCCTTCACAAACATGAGGGTGGATCTGATCTTGGACATGATCTGACACTGGGAGGTTATGTTGGCCAGAGTCTGCTTGAGGGGCACCATTTCGAGCACATTTTTCGTCTCATCGCCAGGCGCTTTCTCTTCTCTGAGCAGATCGATATAGTTGCGTTTGATCTTGTCGATGATCTCTGAGAACCTTGCTTTGAAGTTGAGCACAAAGGCTCTCTTACTCTCCTGTTTGATCGTCGGCAGCAGCTTTTTCATTGTGTCCTGCTCTTTTCGATACATGTTCACCTGAAGCAGAATCATTTTCACAGAGGGGTGATTTTCGAAGGCGGGATTCTCCTTGATCCGCCGGCCGATGTCCTCGAGGATCTGCTTGAAGTTGAGGTCGTCCGGCGAAATCTCCTCCCCTTTCTTTTTTCTTTTGGAGAATCTGAGAGTTCCTTCAGTAAAGAGCCTCTGAATAAGAGTGATATAGAGCAGCGCATGAATGAACTGGATTTGGCTTTCAAGGATATCGACGCCCAGGGATTGATACTTCGTGTTTTCCAGCACACGGAAGAGGGGGCTGAGGGTCCCTCTCTTGTACTCGACGATGCCTTCTTCGACAGAGAGTTTCAGCTTGCCAATATGGGTTTTAAGGTTCTCTTCTGATATGCGGAAGTAGCTCTTCAGGGCGTCAAAATCCTGAGAAGCTTCACGAATGTCGAACCAGTCCCCCTTGATGCGTTTTTCAAGCTCACCCATAGGACGGCATTCTACTGCTATCCGATCGATCGTTTCAAGAGAAATCGCGATGGCGTACAGCAAATTGTTATTCTCTTGACAGGATGACAGGAGTCTAGTAGTTTCTGCATAGACTGCCGCAGGCAGGATAGACTGAAGCGAGTAAGGTGTATGAGGAGGGATGCGCCACTGCCGAAGGTCTGTTATCCAGCGACAGAGCTCCTAGAGAGTGTTGCTTTTTTTTTGTATTTAGTGCTTGATATTAATGCGATATATGTTAAACTGTACCTGTATTTTGGGGTGGTAGCAGGAAAGTTTTTTTTATGATAGACTTGATGCTATCCGATGTGTTTGGTAGACTAATAAAAAAATACGATTCGAAGGAGGATTAACG
>CAZLRN010000201.1:0-8236 GCA_964561715.1 uncultured Spirochaetales bacterium | reverse complement strand
GTTCTGGTTTGACGAAGCCCGAAAGCTCGTGGATCTGGTCGTGGAGACCGCCGAAAAACTGGGCAAAACCCCGGCGCAGGTCTCCCTCTCCTGGCTGCTCCACGACGACCGGATCGCCGCAGCCATTGCAGGCGCGAGAACCGTGGAGCAGATCGAAGACAACCTGGTCTCCGGTGACTGGAATCTACCCGACGATGCCTGGCAGACCCTCACGGATGCCATGCCCCTCAATCTGGGATATCCCAAAGATTGGACGGATCTGACATTCAAGCGAACCTTCTCCGGCCAGGCGGAGTTTACGCCAAGGCGGAAGCAGCGACTGCCGTAGATTGCTGCTACTGGCGCTGCCGTTCTATTCTCAGGTGCAGCCCGGCTACTGTTTGAGCCAGAGGGCGAACTTCTGGCTCGGAAGGTCGTCGAAAATGCATGATCGACCTTTACTACGGAACTGATTACCACTGCCATCTGGGCACGAAGAGAGGGGGAATGGCGTTCCCCGCCGAATAGGGATCTGCAGTGACGACGGAATCCTGCACCTTGAGCCCATTCTTAAGCGCCAGCCCTTGACGTCGCAATCCCCTATGCTTATCTATTTGGAATAGACCTGCAGAAAAAAAAAGGAGGAATAGAGTATGGCTGTAGCTTACAGGAGATTGGGTAAACATGGAGTCTTGGTAAGCAACATCTGTCTGGGTACCATGAACTTCGGTTGGCACACCGAAGAGAAGGACGCCTTTGCAATCATGGATCGCGCCCTCGAGCTGGGCATCAATTTTTTCGACACAGCCGACGTTTATGGTATCCAAGCCAACAACATCGGTGTTACCGAAGAGATCATCGGACGTTGGTTCGCCCAGGGGGGTGGGCGCAGGGAGGCGGTTGTTTTAGCTACCAAAGTGTTCAATCCAGCCAATCAAAAAAGGGATCGCCCTGAGCCCAACCACGACCAGAGAAATCTCTCCGCCATGAAGATCAAGCGGCACTGCGAAGGCAGTCTGAGGCGATTGCAGACCGACACGATCGACCTGTATCAGATGCACCATGTGGACCGGGAGTGCCCGTGGGACGAGACGTGGCAGGCCTTTGACAGCCTGGTCAAGCAGGGCAAGGTGGTTTACGTCGGTTCCAGCAACTTCGCCGGATGGGACATTGCCACGGCCTGTCAGGAAGCCTCCAAGAGAGGTATGACCGGTCTTGTAAGCGAGCAGAGTGTCTACAACCTGTCGAATCGAAGCATCGAACTGGAGGTCGTGCCGGCATGCCGCCACTACGGCATGGGCCTGATTCCTTGGAGCCCCCTTGCGGGAGGCCTGCTGGCCGGCGCATTGCAGAAAGCTACCGAGGGCCGTCGCACCAGAGAGGGTTTCGACGAACGGATCAAAACCAATCGCCGGCAGCTGGAGGCCTACGAAGCCCTCTGCAAAGAGATAGGTGAATCTCCGGCAGCAGCAGGCCTGGCCTGGCTTCTCCACAACCCCGTCGTGACTGCGCCGATCATCGGTCCCCGCACCCTCGACCAGCTGGAGAGCGCTGTGCAGGCCGCGGATCTCAAACTGGACGACGAAATCCTGAGCAAGCTCGACGAGATCTGGCCGGGACCCGGCGGCGAGGCACCTAAGGCCTATGCCTGGTAGATAGGCGCCGTCTCGTCATCAGCTACACGGAAACTATAAGGATTCGCCTTTTTAGCTTCAATCAACCTCAGAGTACAGAGGCAACTGTATCGTGAAAACCGATCCGACGCTCTCTTCACTCCTGAAATCGATGTTTCCACCGAAGCGTTCGACAAGGTCCTTGATCCCTGACAGACCGACACCGGTGCCGTTGATGCTTCCGCCCCTCACATTAGAGGCTCTGAAAAAATCTTTGAAAAGGCTCTTCTGATCGGAGCTCGGAATGCCCATGCCCGTGTCCTCCACCTCGAGCACGGCGAAACCATCCTCTGCGGACAGGGTGATACCAACATGTCCCTTTTCCGTGTATTTTATGGCGTTCGAGACGAGATTTGACACGATAAGAGAAAATCCCTTTTCGTCGATTCGGACGCTCAGCATGTCATCAGGAACCTGCATCTGCAAGGTTAGGCCCTTTGTCTCTACCTGTTCCCGATAGTCCTCCATAATCGCCTCCAGCTCCCTGCCGATGTCGATCTTTTTGATTTCGCCCATGGGAACACCTGATTTGATTTTGGAGAGATCCAGAACATCCCCTATCAGGACGAGAAGCTTGTCCATATTGTTGTCGATTCTCTCATGGAAGCCGTTAGCACGCGGATCATTTTTTGGAAGGTACGGCAATGCGCTCAGCAGCATTTTAACGGCTGATACCGGAGATTTCAGTTCATGAATCATTATCCTCATGAACTCCGCCTTTTCCTTTTCGACTTCTTTCATGGTGCGCAGTTCATCATAGAGGCGGGCATTGTATATAGCGTAGCCAATCATCTTTGCCAGACTTTTTAAGGGAGGAAGGACATCCTCATTAAACGGTCCGTCGATGCTGTTAATCACCTGTATCACACCTTGAACGCTGTCGCTATAGACCGCAGGTACGCAGACGACATCCTTCGTGCGGAAGTTCAGCTTCTGATCCCAGGACTTGTCGAATCGGATATCGGGATCGATGTAGCTAAGATCTCCATAAGCATCGGAGACAATGTAAGACTCTTGCGTAAGAGCGCAGTAACCGGCCAAGGAATCCTTTCGAATGGGCAGCTTTATCATCTGCAGCACACTGCCGAAGCTATTCACGGAATGCAGCTCCTGCGTCTCCGGTTGCACCATATAGACAGTCGTGCTCTGAGATTTCATTTCTTTGGTGACTATTTCAGATATCTTAACCAGCATGGTGGGTATGTTCACATCCCCCGTTATCTGATTGTAGAGATCGAGAAACGTGTCTTGTCTTCTTCGGCCGGGATTCCGAATGGGAACGGCATACTTCTTCATCTTTTAATCTTCCTTCTCATTCGTATTAACTAAAAACTACCGCAGTTCCATATTGACTATGCTCAGCAGCTTGCCAGGATTCATTGGCTTTTGCAGCACTCCTGAAAATCCCAATTCAGCATAATCGACATTACGCTCGAGACTGTCTCCCAAAGAGCTCAACAGATATATGGGTGTGGTGCTGTTCAGCTTTTTTGCCTCACCCGCAAAAACCGCACCGGCATCGATGGTCTCCATTGCGAGATCGACGAGAACCATATCCGGCTTTTCTTTTTTGAAGAGCTCCAGGCCTTCTTTGGCGCTTTCAGCAGTGACAACGTGATAATTGTTCGCCTCAAGTATGATCGACAGCGATTCCGTCACATCTTTCTCATCGTCGATGCAAAGTACGACATGTCTTCCGTCTTTCATTTAGCGTGCCCCTTGGTACACCCGTTTTCTAACAATCTGAATGATTATTCCCGCCGTTATCAATACCAGACCGCTTCCGACAACCGCGACGACACTCCAAAACGGTTCGAAGTCAACGGTAAGCCTCTTATAGAGAATTCCGAACAGAGCCCAATCGACGACGATACCGTAAAAGATATCGCGACGTTTGAAGATTGCCGTAACCGCAAGCGCGATGACAGCCAGCACAACAAGAACCATCCAAAAGACTTCGCTGAGCCCGAATCTGTTCCAGCGCAAGCTCACAAGCAGCACTGTCGTATTGGCAATCGTCGCAACGCTAATCCATGCAAGATAGATGCTGAAGGGAAGATGCACGAAGTACCTCTCAGCTCTCGTCGCATCAGATCGGCCAATATCGAGCCTCAAGTATATTGCCACGAGAGAGCCCAGAAGGATCAGCATGATCACGAAGGAGAGCACAATCCTTTCATAGTGCCAGACGAAAATCCAGGCCATGTTTGCCAGCGAGGCAGCGGCAAACAGCCATGAAATCTTCTTGATGATGGATTCTCCATGTGCGTTTTTTCGAGCCGCACAAATCAGCTGATAAACCACAAAAATTGCGAGCAGCAGATAGATAAGGGCCCAGATCGAGAAAGTCCATCCGGCAGGAACGAAGAGATTCGGATACTGGTCAGACAACTGCCCAGTGGTTCTATTGTTAATGGGCAGCGCATTGGCGAGCCCATTTACCACGATCGTGGCAACAAACAGTAGCAGGTTCAAAATGGCTAACATAACGTTTGCTATCGTCCTTCTCATATCGTTGGCTGCTCCCACAACCCAAACAATTTGGCCCATTTTACATGCAGGAGAGGCTCGAAGGCTCGCTACCTGGCGCCTCCGGAGACCAGCGCATCTTCCACAGCCTTCATATAGGCTTTGCTCGTGGTGGTGGCACCTGAGATGCCATCGACATTGGCATTTTGATTCCTCATGATCTTGGCAAAGACCCCTTCGGCGTATTCGGCATAAACACTCTCCCGAGCATCGACCGAGGTGATACTGGTTATCCGGCCTGCCGCAACCGTAACCTCCACCTTATAGGTATAGCTTCCGATAGTTGCCTGCCCCGAATATCTTCCGTCCTGCAGCCCCGCCGCATTGACGTCCCGGATCGGCATGCTCCGATAGCGCTCCAGCATGAACTCCGACATCACCAGCATCGCTATTCCAAGGATCACGACTCCGAGAATGAAGACCGTGGCGATTTTTTCGATCCGGCTCTCCCGCCCACGGCCGCGAGCAAAGGGGCGAAGGGTCGAAAGGATCACGGCAGCGACCATCAATGCCAAACCAGTTGCTGAGCTCGCAACAAGGGAGCCCGTCAGAGCCGCGTAGCGATCGGCCATAGTGCTCATGTGAAACCCTGCATCGGAAATAGAGGCGAGACCGCCCACAGCGGGGCCGAGCCAGAACCAGGCCAACACAAAGAGCGCGAGAGCAAAGAGCCATTTGAAGGCAACCCAGCCGTACCGGACAATGCCCCATCCGAAAAACAGGCTGTAAAGGCAGGAGGTGATGATCAGCCCGAATGAAAAATAGGTAATAACCCAAGTAAAGAGGCGCAGAATGCCGGAATCCAAACCGGCAAAGGCCGAAGGATCTAGACCTGACTTAGCGGCTGCAAGCACCAAGGTAGAAATGAATCCTCCCAAAACACCTGCTGCGAGGGCGATGTGAATCGCCTTTAGCGTCTTCGACAGAAATGCCTTGATCTTCATTGAGGAGAGCATAGTATATAGCCTCGCCGGATTTCAATAGACGAACCGATATACATCGATTGCACGCGGCGTAGATGACTTTGTACGCTGCGTATATAGCTATACGCTGCGTATATAGCTATACGCTTTGACAGCTACCGGGTATACTCCAGATCATTCAAGCAATCGCTAATACGGTATTTGAGGTGAAACATGAGTGAGGGTTCAGGCAACAAGATCAGCGTTTTTAATCCCATGGGATTCCCGCCGAAAATCACACAGTTAGGCATGGCTCCGCGCCTCGAGACGCTGGAGGGTAAAACGATCTATCTGGTGGACGTTCGATTCGACGACGGGGATCGGCTGCTCAAGCAGATGCAGGGCTGGTTCGAGGAAAACATGCCGAAGGTGAACACCGTGTTCGTCCAGAAATCCGGTGTGTACATGGATGACGATCCCGAGCTCTTCAGAGAGATAGAGGAAAAAGGCCATGCGATGATCATGGCGATCGGCCACTGAAGCACCTGTGCGCCGGCGGTCGCCGTGCATTGCATAAATCTCGAAGCCGAGTACGGAATCCCCACCGCATCCATTCAGGTGCAGCCCTTCGAGAAGGTCGTCAAAGCGACAGCCTTTGCCAAGGGAATGCCGCATCAACGGTTCGTCTTTCTTCCCATGCCGGTCATGGGAAAGTCTCCGGCGGAGTTGAGAGCCTATCTGGACGGAAAAGATCCTGTGACAGGCGAACCTGTCATGGATGAGGTCGTCGAAGCTCTCACCAAACCTCTTCAACCCGAAGAAATGAAAAAGGTGGACTTCGACCGCTCGACTCCGAGAATGGTGGATCCCGACACGGAAATCAATCTCCACAATCTCTTTCTCCAGAACAACTGGACCGACAAGCTCCCCATCGTGCTGCCAACAGAGGAGCGAGTGGCGGAGATGCTCAAGGGCACGAGTCATGCCCATGACGAAATCGTGGGACATATGAGGCCGACTTCGACTCGCGAGGCCTGGGAGTACACGGTGGAAAAGGTCGCTGTCAATGCCGTCATGGGGGTGCCAGGCCCGAGTACTTCCCCGTGATCCTCGCTTTGGCCGCCTCGGGTGTAACAGCGCGGCCCAGCACAACGACATCAGCCGCTGCCATGGCTGTCGTGAACGGACCGATCCGCAAGGAGATCGAGATGAACTGGGGCATCGGTGCCATGGGGCCCTACAACCATGCCAACGCCGCCATAGGCCGTGCATACGGGCTGCTTTCGCAGAACCTTCAGGGAGGTTCGGTTCCGGGGATTACATACGTGGGATCCCAGGGCAACAACTACGCCTACAACAGCCTCACCTACGCCGAAAACGAGGAGCGAAGCCCCTGGGCGCCTCTGCACGTCCAGCATGGGTTCAAACCCACCGACAGTGTCGTGAATGCTTTTCGAGGGTGCCGGTGTACATCCTTTCTACTCGGTCTTCGAGAGAAGCACTGGCAGGACCACGTGAGGAACTTGCTCCGCGGTCTCAATCCCAACCATCCACCTGTGTTCCTTCTGGATCCCACGACGGCGGCCCAGTTTGTCACCCGAGGAGGGTTCGATAAAAAGGAAAAGCTCATCCAATGGATTCATGACAACGCACTTATGCCTGCGGGAATCTACTGGGATTACCAGCTCGTACAGAACTACATCCTTCCCCGGGCCTTAAACGGCGAAGAGCCCTATGCTACCCGCTTCAAGGCGGCGGAAGACGAGCTGATTCCCATGTACCGCCTGCAGGACATACAGGTGGTTGTGGTCGGCGGGGAGACCAACGCCTACTGGCGTATCATGGGCTCCACTTACCAAAAGAGCGTATCAATCGATCACTGGAGATAAACGCAGAAGCTCGGAGAAATATGAATGCCTGAATCCTACGATGTCCTCATAGTCGGGGCAGGTCCAGCCGGATTGACGGCCGGCCTCTACTGTGCTCAAGCCGGCCTTCGCGTGCTCTGCCTGGAGAGGCTGACCATGGGCGGCCGAATCATGGATATCGAGAGGGTCGAGAACTATCCCGGCTTCTCCGGTGGAATTTCCGGTCCCGAGCTGGGAGGCGAAATGCTCACTCAGGCCATGAACTACGGCATGGAGATTCAGCTCGCCGAGGTTACGGCTGTCGAGAAGCAGAATGGGGCATTCGAGCTCTCGACCAGCACCGACCGATACTACGGCAGAGCTTTGATTATTGCCGGAGGAGCTCGACCTCTAAAACTCGATGTTCCCGGGGAGAACGAGTTTGCCGGCAGGGGCGTGGGCTATTGCGCCCTCTGCGAAGGAGGACAGTTCGCCGGCAAGGAGATCGCTGTGGTTGGAGGTGGCGACGCCGGAATTACCGACGCCCTCTACCTCTCGAAGATCGCGAAGCGAGTAACGGTTGTCGAGATTCTACCGGAACTTGCTGCCATGCCTCTCTTGTTGGAGCGGGCTCGACAGATTCCGAATATCGAAACGCTCTGCAACACCCGGATCACAAAGATTTCGGGGGAAAGCAGCGTCGAGAGCATCAGTATCGAGAACAACGAAACCGGCGAAGCCAGTGATCTCGCGATCCAAGGGGTTCTGGTACGGATCGGCTGCGAGCCCGAGACCAACTATCTCAAGCGATTGGTGCCCCTCGACGAAAAGGGTTTCGTTTCTGTCGATGACTACATGGCAACAGCTGTCCCGGGCATTTTTGCAGCCGGAGATATCCGAAGCGCATCCCCCATGCAGATTTCCACAGCCGTTGGAGATGGAACCGTCGCAGCCCTCTCCGCCCAAAACTATCTGAGGAGGAATCCCTCATGAAGCTGACTGAAGAGCAGCGCCGAATTCTGGAGGACCCCTCCGATCCCTTTCTGGCCAAATGCTTGAGCTGGCTCGTCGATTGGGGCGAAGCTATGGGAGCTAATCGTCTCATTCCTGTTGCCAACACCCACGGCCTGATAACCGTCCCCGGCAATCTGGTGTGGGGAGCAGACCAGAAAACCATCGAAAGCGCCATGGAGCTGCTCAGGCCTGCCTGCCAGCATCGGGTCAAATGCCTCAGCACATCTCACATCACCTTCGCCCACGAAGAGCAGTACGAAGGAATCGAGATGCCCCCCGAACAGGTGGAAGC
>CAZLRN010000200.1:0-8291 GCA_964561715.1 uncultured Spirochaetales bacterium | reverse complement strand
TAGCAATTCCGGCTCACTTCAATTCTAGAAAATATTGTTAGACTAGCAAGAAATTGAGCCGGAATTGCACGGAGTCGGCGGCGGTCACAAGAATCGAATCGGTCGAAAATGATCAAAAGATTGACGTGGCTCTATAATGTGAATATAGTACGATCAAAATCTCATGAAGATTGCATTTGTTACTCAAGCCTACAAACCGCGTGTAAACGGTGTGACCTACTCTGTCGAGCTCTTCGCGCGGGTGCTTCGCAGGCTGGGTCATACGGTAAAAATCGTCGCCCCCCAGTATCCCGATTACAAGGAGACTGAACCGGATGTCATAAGGCTGAAGTCCTATCCCCTTTTGATAAGCGAGGAGGACTGGCTTGCCAATCCGTGGCATCCCGCTTCCCGACGCACCATTGGAGAAATGTTGGATTCAGGATTTGATATAATCCACACCCATACCCACTTTCTGATGGAAATCGACGCTCTCCAATGGGCAAAAAAGCTGGGATGTCCCCTAGTCTACACCTATCATACCCTCTTTGAGCTTTACGCCAAACACTACATTCGATTTTTGCCGCCCCAGCTCTCCATGCCTATCTCTAAAGCCTGGAGCACCTGGTACTGCCGGAAGGCGGATCTGGTTATTGCGCCCTCTAAACCCATGAAACAGCTCCTCAAGAACTACAACTTCGATACTCGCATCGAGGTTGTCCCGACGGGGCTCGATTTGCAGAAGTTTTACAGCAGGGGCGGGGATGAGTTCAGAGCGAATCATCATATCTCGAAAAGCGCCAAGGTAATGCTCTTCGCTGGAAGGATAGGAAGAGAGAAGAACATCGATTTTCTCTTCAAGGTGGTCAAGAGGCTTCTAAAGGTGTATCCCGAAACTATTCTCCTTATTGCGGGGGATGGTCCGGCTCGAAGGGAGCTCGAGAGTCTTTCCCGTCGATCCGGACTCAGCAGGTACGTCAAGTTTTTGGGATATCTGGATCAAAACATCCTCGTCACAGCCTACGATGCAGCGGATCTCTTTGTATTTGCCTCTCTTACCGAAACCCAGGGCCTGGTGATCACAGAGGCCATGGCGGTAGGAACCCCTGTTGTGGCTGTGGAGGAGATGGGGGTTGCCGATATAATGAGGGGAAACAAAGGGGGTTTTCTTGTTCATCTCGAGCTCAACGAGTTCATGGATGCGGTGCTGAAGCTGCTGGCAGACAAGGAGCTCTACAGGCAGAAGCAGAAGGAGGGCGTACAGATTGCTCAGGATTGGTCCATTGAAACGATGACAGAGCGCCTTGTCGGCTACTACGGTGAGCTGATCGAAAAAAAGAAGAGGGCATGCTCATGATTATCAACGAGGTAGCATACGCCCGTTCCGGACTGGTCGGAAATCCTTCGGATATCTTTCAAGGAAAGACCATGTCATTTCTCTTCGATCGGTTCAGGGCAGAGGTGATACTTTACGAAAGCCCCAAGCTCCATATCAAACCCAACACAAGGGATGTAACTCTTTTCGAGAGCATAGAGGAGTTGGTGGATTACAGAAAGCAGTACGGCTACTACGGTGGGATCCGAATAATAGAGGCCATGATCGTGCGCTTAAAAGAGCACTGCGACGAATGTGCCATAACGCTACCGAAGAGGAATTTTACCATAGAATACAGATCCGATATCCCTTTCGGAGTCGGATTGGGGGGTTCCAGCACGATCATCAAGGCTGTTCTCTCGGCACTGATGAAGTTTTACTCACTGACCGAAAAGGAGATTCCCAAGCCAATTCAAGCCAAGTTGATACAGGAGGCCGAAACCAAGGAACTAGACATCAGTGCCGGTCCCCAGGATCGGGTCGTCGCTGTCTATGGGGGTCTCGTTTACATGGATTTTTCGCCTGAGGCGTACAAAGCCAACAACGGCTTGTACGGCAACTACTTTAACATGGATCCGTCTCTTCTTCCGCCTCTCTTTATCATCTACAAAGAGGCACTCTCCAAGTCCTCAGGGGAAATTCATAACATCATGAGGTACCGCGTTTCAGTCGAACACGATCAGAAAGTGGTGGAAGCGATGAAGGCGAAGGCATGCCTCGTGGACGAGGCACGGGAGTGTCTGATAAAGGGCCAGAAGGATAAGCTGGGACCGATTATGAGTCGCGATTTTGAATTGCGAAAAAGTGTTTACAACCTCTCAGAAGAGAACATTCGGATGATCGAGATTGCCAAAAAGATGGGTGCCCATGCCAAGTTCACGGGCTCGGGAGGAGCTGCCGTAGGAACCTATGAGAGCGAAGAGCACTTAGAGAGAATCGAAAAGGAGTATCACAGGCAGGGTTATAATACCGTGAAGGCTCATCCTGTCGAGTATGGCGAATCGTGAAGGCGATTGTTTTAGCCGCCGGATATGCCACAAGGCTCTACCCCTATACCGAGAATTACCCCAAATCCCTTCTGAAGATTGCAGGAAGACCCCTCATCGATTATACCATGGACCGGATGGTCGCTGCGCCGGCAATCGATGCGATTTATATCGTGACAAATGATCGTTACTATCGTGCCTTTGAAGCCTGGGCGCTGAGCTTTCAGGAGAAATCCGGTGTTGCAGGGAAAAGCCTTCCTATTCTTGAAATTGTCAATGATGGAACCAGCTGCAACGAGGAGCGATTGGGGAGCATCGGTGATCTGGAGTTTGTGCTTCGAACCGAAAAAATCGATGATGATCTGCTTGTGATTTGCTCTGACAAAGTGTTCACCTTCTCGCTGAGCGATTTTATTGACACCTTCCGGCAGAGGGGCGAAGCCATAAACGCCTGCTCTGATACCCTCGATCGCAAGATCATAGCTGGCAAGTTCGGATGCATTCTGCTCGACGAGGACAATCGTATTGTCGACTTCCAGGAGAAGCCGGAGAATCCGAAGTCTTCAGTCAAGAGCATTGCTTTCTACATCTATCCACGCAAGGTTATTCCTCTTATCGCGAAGTATCTGGATCGCGGTGGAAACCGTGACGCTCCCGGCTACTTCACGGAGTGGCTATGCAAAAGGACACCGATGTATGGATGGAGTATCAACGGCGCCTGTGATGATGTGGGAAATCCGGCTTCCTATCTCGAAGCCAACAGCAAATATTGGAGCCACACAGGAAGCGCTTTCCAAGAGGTGAAGATCCTGATTCTGGTAAAGGGCAATCTGGATCATAGGCAACTCAATCGGGTGATGATCTTTCTGGAAGCGTGGGATCGCGTTACTCTGGGCTATATCGCTGCCTCTGGGAAGATGGTTTTTGAGATCAGGAACTGGATGGCGGAAGAACCGAGGCTCCTGCCTCTCAATCTTCTGGAAGGTCTGGAATCCGCCGATGCAGGGGCGAATCGCCTGGGCTGCTCTGTAACGATCGTATTGGGAGGCAAGAGTGATTCGATACAGATCGACCAGGAGGAAATGGAGCGGCTGCTCGATGGCGGCTCGAAGGTTGTGATCCAGAATGGAAAGGTGGAGAAAGGGACGACATGAAGCATGAGGAGGATGCCAGAGAGAGGATTCTTATTGTGGATGACGAGCCCCGGATCGCTAAGAGCCTTGAGCAACTGTTGATCGATGAGGGCTTCGATATCGATATCGCGCGCAGTGGGACCGAAGCCATCGGACAACTCAATTCCAGCGAATACGATCTGGTATTGCTGGATCTCATGCTTCCGGATTTCAACGGCTCTGAAATTATGGAGTTTGTCAGTCAACGCTCTTCGTATCCTCTGATCATTGTTATTACCGGCCACGCCTCTATTGATTCCGCCATCGAGTGTCTGAGAAGGGGCGCCTACGATTATCTACGTAAGCCTTTCGAACCGGAAGAGCTCAAGAGGCGGGTAAAAAATGCCCTGGAGCGAAAGAAGCTCAAGATCGAAAGTGAAGTCATCAGGGGAAGGCTTGAGGTTTCGGAGAAGAGCTACCAGTATCTCGTTCAGAATTCCCCCGATATCATTTATACCCTGGACGGAGAGGGCAAATTCAGCTTCGTCAGTGGACCCGTCAAGGAGATTCTCGGATATGAGAGTCATCAGCTCATCGGCAGACACTATACGGATATCGTTCATCCGGAAGACTGGGTCAGTGCGGAGAATACCTTTAACGAAAGAAGGAGAACCATTCGCGGTCCCCATTACACAGAGCTTAGATTGAAGGTCAATCCCGATAGCTTTGCCAATCAGTCGGAGGCGGAGAGATACAGGATTTTCGAGCTTCGGGCCAAGGGTATATACGGCTCCTCAGAGGAGGAGAAAGAGGAGACCCAAATCGGTAGCTACGGCGTAGCCCGGGATATTACAGAACGCTTCGAGTACGAAGAGTTGATCAAGATGAGTCTCAGAGAAAAAGAGGTTCTGCTCAAGGAGATCCACCATCGGGTCAAGAACAACTTGCAGATCGTCTCCAGCTTGATGAAGCTTCAGGAGAGAAGGCTGGATGATGAAGCGGTTCGTCAAGCCCTACAGGTGAGCCAGAACAGAATCACCGCCATGTCCCTGATCCATGAGATACTCTATCGCTCGGAGGATCTATCCGAAATTGATCTGGAGTCCTATGTCAAAAGGCTTTCGGGAAACCTCTTCAGCATTTTCGGGGTTGCTTCTCAAAACGTGAGGACCCTGTTTGACCTCCACGGCGTCAAGCTTGGAATCAACCAGGCTATACCTTGCGGTCTGATCTTCAACGAGCTCATCTCCAATGCCCTAAAACATGCCTTCGCTGAATCGGAGGAGGGTGAGATTTCGATCACGGCATCGTGCTCCGACCAGGATCTCGTCGAAATCGTTGTATGTGATAACGGAAAGGGAATTTCCGAAGAGATAGATGTCGACAATACACAGACTCTGGGTTTGAGGTTGGTGAGGGGGCTTGTTGTCGATCAGCTCGATGGAAAGCTCACTCTGAGTCGAGAGCAAGGAACACGATATACGATTCTTTTTCAAAAATCCGACTAAGGGGTATACGAATTCGGCCGAGGCGATGGGGAATTGGTCGTAAATGTTATTTGTTAGGTGGTAATTTTGAGGTAGAGAGTGGGAAGAATCCGGGGCGGGGAGCTAAGATCCGGAAGAATGGCGAATCGTCCTCTGGAAAACATGATCTGCATATCGGCACGGGTATTTTCCTCAGTCGAGATGGCAAAGGTATGGATTCCCTGTTTTCTGTTTTCTTCACAGGCCATCCGGATATCGTACTGGGCATAACGCGTTGTGGAGTCGTACCCGCTATCCATTGGTTTGCCGTCTGTGATGAGCACGATCAGCCGCTGTCTGGCTTCCTGCTGAGCCAAACGGCTGCCGGCGTGGCGAAGGGCAACCCCAATTCTTGTGGAGGATCTTGGCTTGGCTCGGAGCATCTTGCTCATGGTTGCTGTATCCCATTGTTCGTCAAATCCTTTGAATATGTAAAACTCGCAGTTTTCCCGTCCCTGACCACTAAACCCGCAAATACTGAAGCGGTCCCCCAGGGAGTGCAATCCCTGTCCCAGTACCAGGGCCGCATACTTTTCTAACTCTAGGATCTGTATCTTTTCCGTCCCGTTTCCGGTTGAGCCACTGACATCCAGGAGGATGAGGACAGCGAGGTCTCTTCTGTTGATATGGGGCTTTTCGTAAAACTCAATTTTAGGTGAGGGCTCTCGACTCTTCGATATCAGGTATTCGATCAATAAATCCGGATTGATGACATCCCCTTCTCTTAGGTGTTTCTGCTTGGTGACGACCGAAGGTTTTAGATATTCGAAGATCCTACGGGTTTTCTTGACCTGGAGCGCAAAGTCCTTTGGAAGAGGTGATTTTGGTCCCCAGGGAGTGCTCCTCTCTCTGAGAATGCAGTGATCTCTGAAGTAGTCGTTGTCCTGTTGGCTCCACTCGTCATAGATATGCCGGGTTTCGATTTCCGGTACCTGTGAGCTCTGATCGACGTTGCTCTTACTCTGTTTATTTTTCGCTGCCGTCGCCCCATGCTGCTGGGTCGTGATCTTTTTCCCATCGTCTTCATCTAGCGGACTCTGGCTCGAGTCGCTCCGCTTCCTTTGGCGAGCCTGCTGCTCGAGATCAACCACGACGTGGTTCTGGCGGGGAGAGCTCACCTCTCCAGGATAGAGAAAATCCGGTAAAAAGGTGATAGGCCGAATGGGAGTATGCTCCAGATCCGGAAATGCTTTGACAATTTCCCGTATCCAGGTTTCAGCTTTCACACATTCGCGGATCATTGAAGCCGACTCAAAGATACCGTTCGAGCGATCAGCCCATTCCAGAATCGAATTCCGCATTTCATCGTTCTCAGAGTTACGAGCTTGAACGAGCTCTGGTTGCATCACCGTGTAGAAGAGCTCCTCGGCCGATGATAGCGGTGGATTCGAATCGAATTCGTTGTAGATGCCCCAGCGAATGAGAGAAGACGCCCCGGGCCAGTTGCGGCGAATGCGGGCCAGAACTCTCACGTATTCCAGTATCTGGAGCAGATTGACATTCAGAGTGTCTTCGCCAACCAGGCTCCGGCAGTCGGGATATTCAGAGTGTCCGTGAATTTGGGGGAAGCTGTTCTCACACAGCATGCCGGCTGCAGAAACCGCCATTAGGAGGAAGAGATTGTAATTGGCCCGTTTTTCCTCAAAGCGCCTTATCCGGCTGGGGAGGTAGAGCCAGCGGAAGAGACAGACAACCCGGGATCCCCTCAATATTAGAGCATCGGTGTCCAGCGATCCGATATCCGAAATCTCGATGTCCCGGCCGGCCAGGGCTCTCACAAGCCGAGTGAGCTGATCGATGATATCCTCGAGACGGCACTCCTTGGACAGCGCATCAACTGTCGAGTGCGAGCTCTTGAGGGTACCTTCCATGAAGCGGATTCCGCTCCTACGGTTTTTGTTGAATACGTCAATTCCCGCTGTGATATATTGGTCGATCTCAGGTCCCGTCAACCTGTCCAGATAGCTCATGTAGCCTTTTAAAAAGGCGAAGGCCAGTTCTCCGTCCACCTCCCACAGTCGTTTCAGGAACCTCATCAAGTTGCGAATCTCTTCAGGATTCCGGCCCATTGCTCCCTCACCGAGAATGCGGAAAAAAACCGTACCATAGTAAAGCTTCGATTCGGCAAAGCGAATTCCCATCTCGGTCACATCCGAAAAAACCGAAGGTAGACTCATGATCCATTGGGTCTTTGGGTTGAGGGCTTTCAGGAACTCGTGTAGTACATGGTCAAAGAAGTCTCTTTCAGCGTTCTTCAGCGTTTCGAAGAATCGCCTGGTGATTTGCTCCTGCTTCGGACCCAGCAGATGCTTCTCGTAGAGGTCTTCGATCGCTTTGGAAAAGGCATCCCTGTAGCCCCAGCAGACGCTTCGAAGTGAAAAATCCGAATCTCTATCGCGATTCCGTTTCATCCTGCTCACCCAGCTCGCCGAAGTAGAGCTTGACGATGCCGTCTATCGAGTCTGCGATTTCCGCGTCATCGGTCAGGCTCTGGCTGATCGCGCTGGTGCACGCCTCAACGGCAGGAAGGCCCGCCTTCATGAGTCTTCCGACATAGACCAGCAATCTTGTGCTGACACCCTCGTCCAGTCCAAATCCCTTGAGCTCACGCAGCTTCGAGCCCATCTCCGCCAGCCTTTTGCTCTCGTCCTCATTCAGGCTGGTCTCGGACATGATGATCCTTTGCTCGATTTCAGGGTCCGGATGACCAAAGACCAGCCCTGCAAATCGTTGTTTGGTGGATTCTTTGAGATCTTTGATAATGCTCTGATAGCCGGGATTGTAGCTCAAGACCATCATGAAGCGGGAATGAGCCCTCACCACTTCTCCGGTTTTATCGATGTAGAGCATTCTTCGGTCGTCCGTGAGAGAGTGAATGATGACAGTTGTGTCCTTTCGGGCCTCCACAATCTCGTCCAGGTAACAGATTCCTCCGTAACGAACCGTTAGTGTGAGGGGTCCATCCTGCCATACCGTCTGATCATCTTTGAAGAGAAACCGTCCCACCAGATCGGCTGCTGTGAGGTCTTCGTGGCATGACACGGTAACCAGCGGCAGACCCAGGTGGTGAGCCATAAACTCGATGAAACGTGTCTTTCCGCAACCCGTCGGACCCTTAAGGATCACCGGGATCTGACAATCGAAGGCTGCCGTGAAGAGCTTCGCCTCGTCTCCCTGTTGAATGTAGTTGGGCTCGAATTTGACCTTGAATCGATCTTGAAATTCTTTCTTTGTCATATCACTTTCCGCAGAGGAACATTATACGAATCATTTTCATGAGTGAACAGGAAGACCCTCTAGTTTGAAGGGGAAG
>CAZLRN010000199.1:4618-8304 GCA_964561715.1 uncultured Spirochaetales bacterium | reverse complement strand
CCTGGTTCGTCACGGGCGAGGCGATGCTGCACGAAAAAGTGTAATGTCAGATAGAGAAGCCCTCGATGTGATAGAGTAAAAAGGTGAAGAGGTGGCATTTCTTTAGACGTCAGCCACGGCATCTGCTACTGCTGTTGGCGCTCTGCGGAGGGTTGTGGCTGGCGAGTCTGATTCCCGGTTTTCTAATCAGTCACGACATTTATATAACGGTCGGCGCAGTTGTAGTGATGTCCATCGCTATTGGCGCAGCGCATCAACTCTGGGTGCTCGTTTTCTGGCGATTGGAACTCGGCTCCTCAGCGATCACGCGGCGTTTTGGCAATTGGGGCTTCAAGATTTATTCTCTCGGATTCGTGCTTCTTGTAACTGCAAGGACCGCTTCGATATTCTACCTGGCGCCGATAAACGGTGGAACGCTGCCGTTGCCCCTCGCGATCCGACTGCTCCTCGTCGGTATTATCGCTGTTCTCAACGCCTGGGGAATCTACTCCGTCATTCGCTACTTTGGTATTCGAAGAGCCTTCGGACTCGACCACTTCAACGCCTCGATACGCCTAAAAGGACTGGTCAAGGAGGGAGCCTAGCGGCACTTCAGAAATGTGATGTACCTGATAGTCCTTCCGATCTTTTTTATACCGGGTCTTCTTTGGGGCAGCATCGCATCCCTGGCCCTGGGAATTTTCCATTTCATCTTTGTCTGGGTTCACTACTATTGCACCGAGCTTCCTGATATGGCTGTAATCTACGGTGAAAACGGCTAGCCATGCAGCATAGAGGTAGCCAAGGAATAATTTATGGGAATTCGGCGGATATTCGATTACGATTAAAAGGAGAGAATCAACAGAGAAAACGGGAGAAAACCATGGGAAACGCAAGGAAATCCATACTCATCTTGTGGCTGCCGGTCCTCTGCCTGTTGCTTGCTAGATGCGCTACGACGGCGCAGATGTCTGATTCGCAGACAGCTGGGAATTCTATTCTAGGTATCGGCATCTTGACGCGCTTGCCCGGCCTATGGCACGGCCCTGTTACCACCACAACACCGGCGGGAAGCTTTGACAACTGGTACGTGGACTATCGACCCGTATCTCCCGCACAGGTCTCGCAGTACTCGACACTCGATGCGGATACTCTGAATTACATCAGCTTCTTTGTCGTAAAGCACGACAATCGACTCAAAGTCGCCATGCGCACGGAAGGGGTCTTTCAAAACAAAGGTTGTGTGACCTACGAAGTCATAGAGGCAGCGAGAGAATCCGAGGGCTATTACAAATTTTCCGATTTCCAGGCTGGTTCAAAGAGGGCCTATACCGAGTTCAAATTCAAGAATGACAATGAAATGATCATGGAGACCTATACGAACAAGTTCAACAGAGTTTCGCCTCTGGAGATACACTCCCTCTGGAAGGCAAAACGTGGAGACAACAAAGCTGCATCGGCTGCGGTCTCACACTTCGAGTATCCCCAGCCGGTCATGGTAAAGGACTTTTCGGATGTCTTTCAGCATATGTCGGAGAGTATCTACTTCACCTTCGAAAACGATCCGTACAGCTCTTCCTCACAGCCCTACGTAGGGAACGTGACCGTCAACATCTCCATGGATAGTGCTCTGAAAGTCAAAAGCGACGATGAGCTGTTTCTGCTGCTGACTACCGAATCCCTCTTCGAAGGTCTCAAATACAAAAAGGAGAACCTGAAATACATCTCCAAATACGTCTATCTGCCGATAGGCACGCAAAGCTACACCTTCAACAAAGTGCACCCCGGAACATACTATCTCTACTCGTACAACGATACGAATGGTGATAAGCGGCATCTCAGCGGCGACTACATGAGCTCCAAGCTGGACAATCGATTCACTTTGAAACCCGAGGGAAGCGTCGTGGTGAATACGAATATAGACTTCGTGATTCCTTAGGCAGACGGTAGGGAAGCGATTCATTCGGCGATTTATTCGCCCAGCACCGGATGTTCGTTATGCCAAGAAGTGGCTGACTCATAAGCCTGGCCGATTCTCAAGATCGTGGACTCCTCCCACAGGCGCCCAATAAGCGTCATGCCGCGGGGCATCCTGTCGACGAAACCGCATGGCAGGCACAAGGCCGGATGTCCGGTGAGATTGGTAATTATCAGGCTCGCTTTGCCAGTGCCGGGAGCGACAAGGGCGTCCCAGCCCTTCATCAGCTCGCAGAAATCCGAAACGAGCCGGCGCCGCATACGCTGGGCCCGCAGGTAGTCAGTTGCGGGTATCGACCTGGCCGCTCTGAAAACATCCTGCCATTTGCTGTTATCACCGCTTTTGAGCAGATCGAGATCAACAGACCGGGCCAGCTCATCGAAAGCGGCGGCGGCTTCGGCCCACAGCGTCAGCTTAAGCCCCTCTGGGCAGGGAGGGATTGCGACAGGTTCGACCTCGATACCAAGGTCCCGGAACACCGAGAGAGCATCACGGTAGACCGGCGCATCGGATTCTTCCTGCTTGTCGAACTCCGATTCAATAAACCCGATGCGCAATGAAGTAAGAGCTTTTTGATCGGGCCAGACAAAGGACGCGGCGCAGGTAGTCGCATCTCGGCCATCTGGTCCGGCAATCGCGGCAAAAACAGCCGCACAGTCCTCGACGGATCGGCACATCGGGCCGATTTTGTCCATAGACCAGGCAAGAGCCATGGCGCCGAAACGGCTGACCCGTCCAAAGGTCGGTCTTAAGCCGGTTACGCCGCATGTGTGGCTGGGAGAGACGATCGAGCCATGGGTCTCGGTTCCGATACTGAATCCGACAAGGCCTGCTGCGGTTGCCGCTCCGGGTCCAGCTGACGATCCGCTCGATTCGGTCTCGGCGTTCCACGGATTTCTCGTCATGCCGCCAAACCAGTAGGCACCGCGGGCAAGGGAGCCCATGGACAGCTTCGCCACAAGCACTGCTCCTGCATCAGAGAGACGCTCCACGACTGCAGCATCGTAATCCGGCACCTGATCCTTGAAGGGCGTGGCCCCCCAGGTCGTCGGGATGCCCTTGGTGGCGAGAAGATCCTTCGCTCCCCACGGAATGCCGTGCAGCGGTCCTCGATAGTCGCCCTTGGCTACCTCCGCTTCAGCCTCTCGGGCTTGCGTCAAAGCCAGATCGCTCGTTAGGGTCACGACGCAGTACAGGCCATCGCCGAACTCTTCGAGTCGGGAGAGGTATAGCTCCGTCAGCTCAACAGGAGAGATCTGACGCGTCTCAACCAGCCTGGCGAGCGCCGATACGGGGAGGAAGGCCAGGTCGCTGCTGCTGGAAGGCCGCTTCGGTGCTCGAGTGTCCGACAGGGCAAACCGCATCTCGGTATCCGACGAAGACGGACGAGGCGGATGGTAGAGAAGCGCCGGAGAGACAGAATTGTCGAGGGGAGACTCATAAAGCGCTTCTGCACCAAAATGGTACTCAGAGATTAGCTCAGCAACGGATTTAAAGCGAGGGTCATCGGGGGTCATCCCGATTATTTCAGCAAATGTTTCAAGTATCTTCGAACTGAGCTTCTCTTCCGGCTCTGACATGGTTCCTCCTCAAAGGCTAACAATCGCCGTTCGATCTGCAATGCCGCACCTTGCTATCGACACGAGTCGGTAAATGATAGCAATAACGCTTCTACGTCGCAACGTTTCCGTCGCAGCGTTGCTGCGGCCAATCTGCTATGATCGCCTTG
>CAZLRN010000199.1:0-4518 GCA_964561715.1 uncultured Spirochaetales bacterium | reverse complement strand
CGTCGCAACGTTTCCGTCGCAGCGTTGCTGCGGCCAATCTGCTATGATCGCCTTGCCGCCCCTTGAAGTTCCGCGTAAGAATCGGGATGATACGAAAAAAAGCTGTAATAGAAAAAGCGAGGATGATCACAAAACGGCAGTTTCTCTTTTTCGATTTGGGTTGGACCCTCGAAGATGAGACGCAAGCACAGATAGATCGAGCCCGCAAGACAGCGAAAGAGCTTGCTGCCCTAGGCATACAGGTCGCTACCGAAGATATTCTTTCAAAACAAGAGGAGGGCGCCTGTTTGATGGCTCCCAGCGTCTACAGATATGTGCTGCTAAGCTATGGCCTGGACGAAGCCACAGCGGACGATGTTCAAAATAAAGCAGGATGGAATAAACAGCTGCTCAAGCTCTATAGCGGCGTCATCGAGGCACTTACGATTCTGCATAAACAGCACTATCTCGGGCTCATCGCAAATCAATCTCCTGGAACAGAGGCCCGACTACAGAGCTACGGCATCCGGCATTTCTTCAAGCTCGTATTTGCATCAGCCGAGCTGGGATTCTCAAAACCCAATCCCCGGATTTTCGCTCTTGCAGAGAGGAGCGCTCGATGCAAACCAGTTGATGCATGGATGATTGGCGATCGACTGGACAATGACATCGCGCCTGCAAACCGTGCCGGATGGAACACGATCCGGATACTGCAAGGCTACAACAGATTCCAAAAGCCGAAGGCGGTGGAGGAGGCGCCTGATTTCACGGTGACTGAAATAAAAGCGGTTGTCTCGATCGTAAACTCACAAGCTTCAATGCCCCGGCCAAAGAAGAAATGAGACTAGCCGGAATCGACTTGGCCTGGCAGGGCGATAAAAATACTTCTGCGATTGCCTTAGGCGAGCTTTCCGCAGATAAACTGAAAATAGACTCCGTCTATCCGGCCATCAGAGGGCTTGGAAAATTGATATCGATTATTGGCGGCGAGAGAGAACCAATCGGCGTGGCCATCGATGCGCCTCTCATCATACGCAATAGGTCGGGCGCTCGGGAGTGCGAAAAACATCTGGCCAAAGATTATGCCTCGCGTAGGGCCGGATGTCACCCTGCCAACCTGAGCTTGTATCCCGATCCATCGAGCGTTCGCCTTTCAGAGATTCTCGCTAACAGAGGCTACATACACCTGCAACCGCCCGATCAGGGGAAGTGGCAGATCGAATGCTACCCGCATCCGGCGATCATAGAGATTTTCGGCCTGGAAAAACGCCTGCTCTACAAGAAGGGAAGCGTTGCACAAAGACAGCAAGGGCAGGTTCAGTTGGCGCGATATATCAAGGCGTTGTCAGATTCGAGCGTGATCGCACTTGTTTCTGAGCCCTCATGCACTGAGATTCTTGATGAAAGGCGCATCTGCACACTGCGGGGTAAGCGGCTCAAGCAAAACGAAGATGCTTTGGACTCGATCATCTGCCTGTATATCTGTGCGCTGTATTCCAGGCCTATTGATACAGGCGTGTGTTACGGTTCGGCAAAAATCGGGTATATCTTTGTACCACAGGTTAAATGCATTTAGCGTTTAGCATTTAGCGTTTGTCACTCAGAGGAGTTAAGACCATGCCTTTCATCAAAATCAACGACTACAAGCCTATCGAACTGGCCCCGGGGGCAAAAGCCCGCACGCCGTATGGGCAAAACATCATGCTCTCCTACCTGGAGTTGGACGAGGGATCCGTCGTTCCAAGACATCATCATCCTCACGAACAGGCGGGCATGCTCTTGAAAGGCAAGATGGAGCTTACCATAGGCGATGAGACACAGCTCTGCGTGCCAGGGGAGATGTTCTTCATTCCACCAGAGACCCCTCACGCGGCCAGACCCGTGGATGGCCCGGCTACGGTTTTGGACGTGTTCAGTCCTATCCGAGAAGACTATGCGGCGCTATTTAATGAGTATGTCCGCGAATGACTTTGTTCCCTTGATGGCTTACAATGTAATTAAATGAAAAAGCGTGACATTCCACTAATGCGGTTTTCTCACAAGCAATATTATGGCATTGGTTATTGAATATATCGGAATGAGATACCTTGCTGAGCGAAGATAGAGAGCAAAAAATTGAAAACCGCTAAAGTCCAGATATGATGAAAATTGCTAGCGTCTGTGAGAAATGCGGACTAATTGCCGTCGTCGGTTTCGTTCTACTAGCCTTATTGGCGAGCTGCGGAAACACCAAACAGAAGGCGCAGGATACCGAACCGCAGGGCGACGCTAAACAACGACCACAGCCGGCCGGGAAACCCTTTTTCGGCCTGAGTACAACTGACGATCTCGAAGTGCGGTCCGCTCCCTATCTCGAGGCTGAGACACTCACACTTTTCGACAGGGAGGACTCGTTCAAGGTGCTTGTGCGCACCGAGTGGCAGGTTGAGATCGACGGCCTGAAATCCTATTGGCTAGAGGTAGAGGTGAACAATGTGAGGGGCTGGCTCTTTGGGGGATATGTCAAGCTCAAAGATAATTCCATGGAATTAGAAAAAGTTATGTCCGATCGCACTTATCCCCCTCCGGAATCTGACGGACGGCTCTCTCGCACCGGGAAGAGTCCTCCGGGCATATTTAGCGCCCAGGCTTTCATCGACAATCCCTTTGCAGACCCGGACGTTTTCGTGCCGCCCACGAGCCTCGAGTCCCTGGACATACTCCGAACGAATCTGAAGGAACCTCTCGAAATCGAAACAAAAGAAATCCAAAACCGCCACAATCCGGCAGTGGTCGATAAAAGGCTATTCATTAAGACAGAGAACTGCTACCTCCAGTACTACTACGTGACAGAGAAAAAGCTTTATCTCAGAGAGGTTCTGCTGATCTATTCCACAGAGCATGAATTGAAGCACGGAATTAAATTCGGCATGACCGAAGCCGAGCTTGTTTCGATATGTGGATCGCCGCCCCAACGTATCCAAAAGGAAAGCAGCTATGAATTGGTCTATCCCGCTTTCGAAATGGAACAAGTCGATTTCTCCTTCAACAAAGAGGGACTCGCTACCATAGGATTTTGGACATTCCTGGACTAGCACGGAGGTTACGGTTAGCCTACGATGGGCAAAATTGAAATGTACCGAGAAACACTGAAAACCCTCCATTCCTGGGATTCCTACCTGCTGCAGGAATCGCGGCTGCCGGGACCTCGATCCAATCTGGAGCTGGCCTTTGCAGTCGCTTTGGAGGGAGAGGAAAATCAGCTGCGGCGCTACGCAGCCCTCGATGCCGAAGAAGCACCGGCAAACACGCCAAGGGAATTCCTTGCCGTCTGCGGAGTCATCGGCCTAGGCTATCTGGCGGCTCGAGGAATCGCACGGCATTTCGATCTTATCCGCGAAAAGGCTTCCGATCCCCGCTGGCGGATCAGAGAGTCGGTCGCCCTCGGTCTGCAGAAATTCGGCCAAACGGATATGGAACGACTGTTGAGAATCATGGAGCAATGGAACAAGGGGAATGCGCTAGAGCGAAGAGCCGTGGTGGCGACTCTGTGCGAGCCGATTCTTCTGAGGAACCGCGACCATGTGAGAAGAGTGCTCGATATCATGGATAGCATAACGGCTTCTGTCCTCGATAGGCAGAACGAGAACGCAGAGAGATTCAAAGTACTTCGAAAGGGTCTCGCCTACGGATGGAGCGTCGTCGTAGCGGCGCAGCCAGAAATCGGCAAAACACGTATGGAAAAATGGATAGGCGCTGAGAATCCTGACATACGGTGGATCATGAAGCAGAACCTCAAGAAAAATCGGCTTACCAAGATGGACGAGGTATGGGTCAAGGACCAGTTGAAGGCACTGGAGCAGCAGCCGAAAAAATGATCTGACAGGAGGCAACAGTTGAGCATACATATCGGCGCAGAGCGGGGACAAATCGCTTCGACCGTTCTCCTACCCGGAGATCCCTTGCGGGCAAAACACATCGCAGAAACCATGCTGGAGGATTCGATCTGTTTTAACAAGGTTCGGGGAATGTGGGGCTACACCGGGCGTTACGGCGAGAAGCGCGTTTCGGTCATGGGGAGCGGCATGGGCATGCCTACCCTCTCCATCTACGTGAACGAGCTTATTATGGAGTACAATGTCAAATCGGTGATCCGCGTCGGAACGTGCGGGGCGTTTCAGCCCGACTTGAAGCTCGGAGATATCGTACTCGCGATGACCGCCTCCACCGACTCGCATATAAACAAACTCCGATTCGGCGGAAGGGATTTTGCACCATGCGCAAGCTTCGATCTCCTGCTTAAGGCCTACGAGACCGCCAAAAAGCGTGGCATTGATGTACAGGTGGGAGGCATCCTTTCCAGCGATACCTTCTACACCGATGATCCCGATTGGTGGAAGCTCTGGGCCGCCTATGGACTGCTCGTCTGCGAAATGGAGACGAACGCCCTCTACACATTGGCTGCAAAGCATGGGGTAAAGGCTCTCTCTGTGTTGACCGTGAGCGACAGCCTGATCAGCTGCGAAGCGGCAACGACAGACCAGCGGGAAAGGCATTTTC
>CAZLRN010000198.1:0-8311 GCA_964561715.1 uncultured Spirochaetales bacterium | reverse complement strand
TGCAGCCAGGCCTTCATCCAGCTCCCTGTTCGCGATGATGGTGTTCACTTCGGTGATATCCGCTACCTTGTAGAGGGAGAGGGTGTGGGTATCGAACTTTATGCGGTCGAGTCTCTTCATGAGCCGCGAAGCGCTTTCACCTTCTCCATAAAGGATTTGACGCGATCCGGATCGACATCGTTCCAGGTGAGGCCGTCGTATTGAAAGGTGGTTCCAACAACGGTTCCGTCTGCAATGGAGAGTTGCTTTTCGACGTTCTCCAGATTCACTCCTGTGTTGGCGAAGACAAGTGTTTGCGGAACAGCCTCTTTGACTTTTTTGAGCACGTCAGAAGAAGCCTCCGCGCCGGCGGTGATGCCTGAAACGCAGAGGACGTCCGGATTGGTGTTGAACACAGTGGAGCGGGCAATATCGGCCGGGTCCCGCCCGGCCATATAGACAGCGGCTTCGGGAACGATGTTGAAGAGGAGCCTGATCGATTCGCCGTGCACCGATTGGCGATGCCTGATCACCTCGCCGCAGTTGGTGTTCCACAGGCCAAAGTCGCTGGCGTAGACACCGGTGAAGATCTCCCTTACGAAGCTCGCTTCTGTCGCCACGGCGAGATCGATGGATGCCCTGGGATCCCATAAAACGTTGACGCCGTAGGGGACGGAAATCTGATCCCTGATCTCTCCGATGATTCGCGCCATTGTGGCCACGATGACCGGATCGACCTTGGTGACGTAGGGCAGGCTGAACTCATTGGAAAACATCACGGCATCGACACCCCCGCCCTGTAGCGCTTCCAGGTTCTTTTGGGCATTTTCGATGAGCCAGGGGATACCTTTTGCGGGATCGTAGGCAGGATCGCCGGGCATGGCGCGGAGGTGGCACATGGCGATTATCGGCTTATCGGTGCCGAAGAGGTCTTTGGTCCAGGGCATAGGGCGTCCCCCTTTCATCAGAGATGGTGCTTACAACGATGATTCCCTATCGTCTATAGGTTTCTGGCCAGGCTTAACATGACCACATTAAGACAGCTTCGGCTATACATTCAATAGATACCCTCGAAATACAAGCGAAATTCGTTCATTTATGGTCCCGTTTTACTAGTAGCTCGCGAAATCTGCTTGGCATATGACAAGTATGTGATTTTTTCGTCTTGATCGCATGATCCTCAATCGAGTGCCTTTTAATAGTTGCCAAAAAGTAATAAGTTAACATGCCTAAAGGGCTTCATGTGCCAGAGCCATTGAAAATACGAGCTACGTTATTGCGGCCGGCCAGATAGGCCTTCATCCGGTCGACCGGGAATGTTTCGGTAACAGCATGATTGTAGATCCGTGGGCAACGGTGGTGGCGCGTGCCCCTAAACAGGGAGTCCGTCGAAATCGCCGGAGGAATTCCAAATCAGACGACAGATAAAATAAATGAGGAGTGAGACAATGAAGGCGAGCTGGATCGATAGGGAGAGACAGAGAGATGCCGAGCGGGAGAGGGAACTCGAGAAGAATAGGGTCGTCTATATCAGCAGTGATCTGTATCCGGGTGGTGAATTTGTGCCCGAGCTCGAGGCGAGGATCACCATTTTCGATCGTGGTTATACCCTGGGCGACAACGTGTATGAGTATGCGCGGACCTACAGACACAAAACGTTTCAGATCGAAGAGCATATGAAGAGGCTCTACACCTCTTTGAAGGTGCTCAGGATAGACCCTGGAATCACCGAAGAAGAGTTCTGCAAGCTGTGTGTTGAGGTGACCAGGCGCAACGAACCTTTTTTAATCGAAGATGAGGAGTACAACATCGTATGGGAGGTTACGCGCGGTGAATGGGGCTGGCACGGCAGGCGTGCCCCTGCACCCTCGGGTGCAGGAAAGCCTACGATGATTATAAAGAACAACTCCAACAATCAGAGGTTGTGCGCGCAGACCTTTTTCACCGGCGTTCACGTGGTGACACCCCCGAGCAGGCACGTGCCGCCGCAGAGTTGGGATCCTAAAATAAAGACGTACAGCCGCCTCAACTATGTTCTGGCGTGGCTCGAGGCCAGCGTAGTAGATCCGAAGGCCATCGCCATTATGCTGGACCACTACGGAAATCTCTCTGAGGCTGTAGGCGCCAATGTGTGGCTCGCGCAGGATAATGTGCTCATGACTCCTACCGATAAGAATGTTCTAAGAGGACAGACGAGGAATAACGTGATCCATCTGGCAGAAAAACTTGGAATCAGAGTTGTGATGAGAGACTTACAACCCTGGCATCTCTATAACTGCGATGAGGCGTTTCTCTCCACTACATCCCCCGGCCCCCTGCGGCCCATTAGCCGCTTCAACGGCGCTCACATTGGGAAGGAGCTGCCGGGACCATTGACGAAGAAACTGGCCAAAGCCTGGAGCGAGTGGGTGGGGATAGACATAACCGGGATGTACCGATTAGACGAAGCTGAGATAGAGGAGTTGCAGGAGGAGAGAAAGAGGCTCGATGAGGAGAGAGCCAGATTGGCTCATGTAGCCTTCTGAACTCCGATGACCGATAGCGTCGATTATCTCTTCGGCACCTCCGCAGTGTAGATTCCCCCTAAAAATTTCTGCAGCTGCCGGAGATGGAGATCTCAGATAATTTCTTTGAAAGAAGCGTAGACCTGTCTGTGCCCGGGCAGGCGAATATTCCAATTAGCCGTATTGGAAGTGGGATGCACCAAGCGGCTGATCGTCGGAATGCCCGGAGGAATCGATCGATATTCCTCGTCCTCTTCTCTGAAGGCGGCAAAGGCAATAATCTTGTCCAGTTCCGGAGAATCCATAACCGTGGCTAGCCTGAGACGCTGATGCTGCCTCTGGGCAGGATCGAGTTTCTCGTTGACGAGAGAAATCAGAATAAAGGCCTTGAGATGCTGCTGGTCGCTGAGCAGCTCGAGAGTGTGCTCGTCAGGTTCAACATTGACATAGATCCACGCCTTTTGTTGAGGAAAGATAACTGCGAAATCGAAGGAAAGCCCCCTGTAAATCTCTTTGACGACCGGCGGTACCGGTTCCCGCGCTTTGGCATACCAGGCCCATGGTTCGATTGGACGGCTCTTTTTGGATTCAATCACACGGCAGACGCCGGATTCCAGATCGATTCCTTGAGTAGGCAGCTTGCCGTTCCATTCGCTGGGATTCGTATTCGCAATAATCCTGATCTTCGCCAGGTTTTTTTGCGGGTCCTCCACGGTTTTATGGGAGATGAGAAAGGCCTTGAGGTGCGTGCAGAACTTCTTATCCATACTTTTGCCTCGCTATCCTATTCCAATGTATCCCTTTTGTGCAATAAAATCGTGATTTTTTGTGTGGCCCCATGTTAGTCTAAGGGACAGGAGCATGCGAGGGAGCAATAAAATGCACATCGGTGATTTCGAAGTGAGAAAAGAAGGTCTGTCACTCTGCTGCGATACTATGGTCGCAGTCGGAGACGCAACAGCCGGCGGTGAGACGATCCTCGCTAAAAACAGCGATCGGCCTCCCAATGAATCCCAGCCCCTAGACTTTTATCCAGCCAGAGATTACCCTCCAGGTTCCGTATTGGCCTGTACCCACATTGAGATTGATCAGGTTTCACATACCAACGCCGTTATCGGCTCGAGACCCTTTTGGATATGGGGATTTGAGCATGGTGTCAACGACCATGGCGTAGCCGCTGGCAATGAGGCGGTCTTTTCGAGGGACCCGGTAGAAGCGGGTAAGGGGCTGCTGGGTATGGATCTGCTCAGACTGGGGCTCGAACGGGGGGACACGGCCTATGAGACCCTTAAAGTTATCGTTGAGTTGCTCGAACGATACGGACAGGGGGGAGCGGCCGTATGGAAGGGTGACCGAAGCTACCACAACTCCTTCATCATTGCTGATTCTCTAGAAGCATGGATACTCGAAACGTCGAATCGGAGATGGGTTGCCAGGAGAGTCGAGGGAGTCGATTCGATCTCCAACATCTACAGCACCGAGTACGAGTGGGATGAGATCTCTTCGGATGCCATCGATTTCGCTAAAAGGTCGGGTTGGACGCAGAAGCACCACGATTTCAGCTTTGCCCAAGCTTACACGGACACAGCCTTTGATCTTTTGGCGGGGTGTGAAGCCCGTTATGTCCGATCCCAAAGCCTGTTGAATCAGGTGAGGGAGCCATTTGAGGCCGCAACTTTCTTTCGTATTTTGAGGGATCATTACGAGAATACCCTGCTCGCCCCGAGGTGGTCCGCTGATGAGGCTCTTGTTCCGGGTATCTGTATGCACGCCGGAGGGATGAATGGCTCTAAAACAGCGGCCAGCATGGCGGCCGTTCTGCGCCATTTGCCGGAGGATGAGCCCGTCAGGGAGCTGAAGTTTACGCTTTGGGCGGGCATGTCTAGTCCCTGCACATCGATTTTCCGGCCTTTCTACAACGTCGGTTCGATACCCGAGGAGCTCGCCGTGGCGGGAGAGAGATATTCCGAGGATTCACCGTGGTGGCAATTCGAGAGGCTGGCACGCCTGGTTGAGGTTAACTACACAACCTTCTCCGCCGAAGTGCGAAGGCGATTTGGTGAATTGGAATCTCTGTTTTTAAAGGAATCGAAGAGGTTAGAGCAAATAGCCGAAAGTGAGCGTGAGCCTCAGAAAAAGATAGATGCCTTCAAAGCCTTCACGGCGAGCTGCTGCGAGCGATCGATGGACATGACGCGTGAGATGATTGATGCCTTGTCCAGGGATATAGAGTCAGGAGCGGAAGTTTCAGATTATCGCTTGGATTTTCTCAGAAAGGCCGCCGAAGCCGCGGGCCTAATACTACCACGTCTATTGAGTTTGAATCCTTGAAGCTCACTAGACCTTGGGTTTGAGCAGCTTAGGAGTGACGAGGGCTCTCAGGTAGAAGCCAGACTGTGATATCTGCTTCCAATTTTCTAGCTCACTGGCAAGAATAGCGATGGATGCTGTGGGCAGCCACAGCCGAAGCTGCCCATCAGCGGAGAGGAAGGAGACGAGCGCTTCGAGGTGAGGATTGTGCCCGACAATCATGATACGCTCTATATCCCAGGGCAACCTGCAAATCCTCTTCACGGTCGTTTCGACCTCGCCGGGGTAGAGCTCGTCCCACCACTGCACGGAGGTCTCTGCGTCTATCGCTTGGGCGACAGCCTCGGTTGTCGCCCTTGCCCTCTCGGCTGGGGAGGAGATGATCAACTCGGGGAGCTCGCCGTAGGATCTTATCCAATCGCCCATGCGCGGAGCGTCACGCTTCCCCCTCTTGTTGAGAGGCCGATCGAAATCCGCCAATTCGGGGTGGGACCAATCTGATTTGGCGTGACGCATGAGCCAAATTTCTTTCATTGACTCTTCACCTCTACAGGCCTTCGCTGTGAGTCTGAGAGAAGGCTGAAGTGGAGATAGCTCTGGATCTTGTAGCCGTTTTCGAAATCTGAGCCATCCCTTTGACCTGTTCGGATGGCTCGAACAAACCTCTCGTAGTTGGAGGGAGTGCTTCCACACGGCACCGTTTCCCACTCTCCGCGCTTGTTGGAGTAGCGCCGGCAGGCATCAACAGCTTTTTCGAAATCCACCTCTGCCGTGCCCTTATCCCCGTAGACGCGTATGAACTCCCTGTTCCAGTATCCCGAAGCCCAACGAGTGGCATGGATCGTGCCCAGGGCTCCGCAGCGAAATTTCACAGTTGATACCATGCTATCATTGGCGTCCAAAGTGTATGCGCCGATACGGTTGCCCTCGATGCCTTTGTCGTAATTCTCGAGGCGGCAATAGATTTCGTCGATATCGCCGCACAGAAACGAAGCCATGTCATAGATGTGGGATCCGATATCTCCGAGGGTTCCCAACCCGCCATCCTTTTTGCTCAGTCGCCAGAGCCAGTGATCATCAGTGCGCCAGTCGCCTTTTTCGCTCGAGGTAATCCAGCTTTGCAGATAACTGGCTTCGACATGCATGATACATCCAATACCGCCCGATTCTATAAGCTCATGAGCCCCTTGTAGGCCGGAGGAGTTGCGCTTGGAGTAGTTGACCATGTTGACGATGCCGCTTCCTCGGGCCGTACGAAGCATGTTTTGAGCCTGCTCGAGGGAGTTCGCCATCGGCTTTTCGCAGAGAACCGGCACTCCCATCTCGAGGAGGTCGATCGATATCGTGGCGTGCACGCTGTCCGGTGCCACGATAGTTATTCCATCCAGCTTTTCGGCTTCGACCATGCTCTTGTAGTTGGTGTAGCGCTTCGGGATACCCCACTGATCGGCAAAGGCGTTTACCCTGTCCCCGATTACATCACAGCAGCAGGGTACCTTGACTCCTTTGAGAGACTTAAAAGCCTTGATATGGGCTTGCGCCATTTTGCCCGTTCCAATGACCCCAATTCGCGTCATCTGGTGTCGGCCTCGCTGATTCCTCTTGCGGGTGTTTCGTTCCCCAATTTGCATTGAGAGACTATAATACAATACTGCGTCGAAGAATATACATCGTTATTCAGCTCTTCATGTATACCTTTAGAGACGACAGGTTTCAGTGGATTGCTCATTGGACCGAAGCCAAAGCGGTAGCGCGCTGCTGTCCTACTTGGTCTTTCGTTCCAGCTTCTGGAACATGTGACAATCCTCCGGCACGAGCCCAGGCTTGACGCCGAAGGTATGGGTCACCTCGCCAACGTAGATATCGCCTTTGGAGTCTGCGCAAATCGAGTGGGGGGCGACAAAAGCTCCGGGAGCACAACGATCTGCGGTGATCCAGCGCAAGAGCAGGTTTCCGTCGTTGTCGAGCACGCTCACGTGTCCCGGAAGATCGTGTTTGATCTCTCCGTGGACCTGGGATTTCTGTCCCACCCGCCACCAGAGATTGGAGACATAGATGTTGCCCTGAGGATCGCAGGAGATTCCTGAAGGCCTCTGCAGATGGGTCCACTCTTCGATGAACTTACCTTCAAGGCTGAAGAGCTGTATACGATCATTCTCCCGGTCCGCAACGAGCACGCGTTCATCTGCGGTGACGCAGACAGCGTGGGGGAGGTAAAACTCACCAGGCTTGTTGCCCGGCTTGCCCCATGAACGAACGAGCTTACCGTCCGGAGTAAAGTGGTGCACCCTGGCGTTGCCGTAGCCGTCGCTGACATAGATGTCGCCGTTGGGGCCCAGGGAGATGCCAGTAGGCCTGTTGAAGGGATCGCCTCCCTTTGTGATGCTCATCATGTCGCTTCCGTTGTACCCGGTGTCCGAAGGCTTGCCTGAGGTGCCTATGACCATGATCTGCTTTCCCTCGGGGGTGAACTTGCGAACTGTGTGATCGCCATCGTCAGCTATGTAGATGCTGTCGTCCGGTCCGATGCACACCCCGTGGGTTCGCTCCGTGAAGATATCCTCGCCCCACGAAGTGACAAAGGTTCCATCCGATTCGTAAACGATGACCCGGGCGTCTCCACGTGTGACCAAATAGACGCGGTCCTTCGAATCGACCGCAACGCCGCACACATCGCGATGTGTATAACCGGAGGGAAGCTGCTCCCAACCCTCCACTGCCTCGTACCAAAATCCTTTCTGCATTGTGGTTTCTCCAGCCTCTTGAATTTAGGGATCTGTTTAGGAATGGGGAAGTTATAGCATCAAAGACTATGAAGCGTCAAAGTAGATGGAGAAAATTCCTGTATAATCAGCGCAATCGGCCTGTTTAGGGGTATTAACTTTGGGTTTTGCCGTATTTCTCAGCGACACCCTTCATGCCGGAGAGGAGAAATCCGATATCGAGCAGGTTCATCACCAGGGTCATGTTGCGGGGGATCCACTTTTCGAGGAGTGCATCTCCCGCGTGCATGCCGAAAATTTTGCCATTTTTTTCTGCGGCATCGGCGACCTGGCCTATTGCCTCCTGCACCTTTTCGTGCATGAGATCACCCGGACAACCCAGGGAGATAGAAAGGTCGTTCGGTCCGATCAGAAGGGCGTCCAGTCCCTCGACAGCGGCGATTTTTTCTATCGAATCGATGGCCTTGGCCGATTCAATCTGCGCAATGCAGATCGTCTCCTGGTTTGCCTCAGCCATGAACTCCGGTGTACGGTTACCGATGCTCGCGTAATCGGTATGCACTCCGGAGCCTCCAAGGCCTCGCCTTCCGATGGGCGCAAACTTGCTCCAGGCGACGAGCTTTTGGGCCTGTTCGACTGTTTCGACCATGGGGACCATGACTCCGATAGCGCCGCAGTCCAGAGCCTTCGAAACGTTGCCTTTGCTCAGCTCCGCAACACGGACAAAGCTGCCCAGGCCGATCGCCCGGGCGACTTTGAATATTTCGGCAATAGTCTCGAAGGAGTAAGCCCCGT
>CAZLRN010000197.1:0-8318 GCA_964561715.1 uncultured Spirochaetales bacterium | reverse complement strand
TTTTAGAACAGGCGCTTCTTATCGAGGGAGCGGCTTTGAAGAACCCGGCTCAGTTTGCCAAACGCCTGAATACCGTCTTGGCGCGGGCGTTGTAGTGGAAAGCGGCTAAGAACCACACTACAATGTAGAGAGGTTGAGTAATATGAGGAAGATGAACGGTTTTTTCGTGCTCGCCTCTCTGGGTCTTCTCTTTTTGGCGGGCTGTTCGAGTTCAACACTGGATCGAACAGCCTACACGCTCGAGTATGAGGTCACGGGAACGGCTCCCACTGTCAACATATCCGCTGTGATTCCCGATGGAACGGATGTCGGTCCGGGAGGCGCTGTCGTTCCTCCCTGGTCTCACACAGAAGAGGGAACTGTGGATTTCACAAACCCGACGGGCATATCCCTCTCAGCGGATGGATTGCTGCAGCCGGCAGAGGCGGAATCGATAACGGCAACTATTACGTATACCCTACAGGATTTCGAGGATGTTCAAACCAAGACTGTTACCAACACTCACCCGACTGTGCCCTCCACGAAGACCGCAACCGTCATTAGCGTCTTTCCCATCCAGCCTTAGCATGTGCCGATGAAAGTTATTGTTCCCAAACATTCCGGTTTCTGCCCTGGAGTCAAGAGAGCGGAGAGGCGCCTCTTTGCAGAAAAGCAGAAGAGAAACAGAGAGCCGCTGGCCATTCTCGGAGATCTCATCCACAACCGTCGGTACATCGAATATCTCGAAGGCAAGGGCATCGATACCATTCAGAGAATGGAGGACGCCTCAGAGCAGGCCGTGATGGCCATACGAACTCACGGCCTCGATCGGAGCGTCGAGGACAGGCTGCGAGAGAGATTCAACGTGATCGATCTGACCTGTTCCAAAGTCAAGAGGCTTCAGCTGCGGATCAGGGACTACTCCGAGGAGGGATACTTTATCGTTATCACCGGTAAGAGGAGCCATCCCGAAGTCCAGGCCCATGTAAGCTATGCAGTGGATTCTTTTGTCATCGAGAGTCGTGAGGATCTGGAATCCTTTATCGAAAACTCAGGCAGGGTACGAGATGTCCTCGCCGAGAAGGGCTACAAGAAAATCTATATCGTGTCCCAAACCACAGCTCCAAGGAGCCTCTTTGAGGAGACGGTGAAGGCTATCTCTACGCGAATGCCCCACCAGGTGGAGAGCCGGGACACTATCTGCACGTGTACCTCTCAGAGGGAGTCCGAAGCTGTGAAGGTACAGAAAGGCGTGGATGTTACCTTTGTCGTGGGCGACAGGATCTCCTCCAACGCGAACCGGCTCTATGAGACGCTGCTGGCCCACGATAAGAGGACTCATTTCGTTCAGGATCTCGAGGAGCTTAAAAACCTGAAGCTTCCGCTCTCCGGATTCAAGGTAGCCCAGGTGGTTTCTTCTTCCTCCACCCCCGAGTTTACCGAGACCGAGATCGTCCGTTATCTCGAGAACATATCGTAGCTAACTAGTCCTCGTAAGCAGGTAATCCGAGAGTTCCAGCAGTATGTCGAGGTGCTCTTGGTGTATGGCAGGAAGCGAAGAGATGAGAGATCGGGCTTCCACGGCATGCCGCCGGGCGATTTCTGTGAGCTCTTCTCTTATGCTGTAGGAATCGAGGAGCTCTCTTACATACTGGAGTCCTGAGGAATCCAGCCTCGGGTTGCCGAAGAGCGTATCAAGATGTTTCCTCTGTTGACCCGTTGCTCTCCTGTAGAGTGTGAATTTGAAGAGAGTCGTTTTGCCCTCCTTGACATCCGAGCCAACCGGTTTTCCCGTTTCGGCCTCATCGCCGTAGAGGCTTAACTCGTCGTCCTTTATCTGGAAGACGATTCCCAGATGTTGGCCGATGCTTTGGAGCTTCGAGAGGATTCCATCCGGCTGCCCCGCGAGAAGGGCACCTACAGTGAGGGGAAGGCTGAAGGTATACCGGCCCGTCTTGTACATGTAGAGATCGAGGATCTCCTGCTCGTTTTGGGGCTCATCAGAGTATCCCCAGGAGACGTCCTGCATCTGTGCCGTGCAGGTTGTCGTGATTTCCTCTGCAAAATGGCCTATCAGCTTCTGATAGGCCATTGGGCTCGAATCCAGCTGGGACAGGATTTCGACAAGGAGAAAAAACGAGATATCTCCGATGCAAATTCCCATGGATTCGCCAAAGTGGAGCGCATCCTGGTAGCTCCTCTCTTCTCCCAGTTTCTGATACTGATAGTAAATCGAGGGCTCACCCCGCCTCATGGCATCTCTGTCCATGATATCGTCGTGAATGAGGAATGCAGCCTGAAGAAGCTCTACAGCGCCCCCCGCCTTGACAGCCGCCTCAATCGCGGTGCAGCCAAACATCCGAGCCGAGAGAACCGTAAGCCCGCCCCGGATTGTCTTGCCTCCGGCGCAGAAGCCTGCCAGACGATCGCAGGCGTCCCTGCCCCACGGGTTGATCCTCGAGAGGTCTTCTGCTTTGGCCCTCAGAAAGTTTTTGAGGAATCTCTGTATCTCTCTCTGTGTGTCTCTGAAGAATTGATGCACAGAGTATCTTACCAAAATACCGCTTACTCTCCAATCTATTGATCTTTCCCGGCTTATCAATCAGAATGGCCGGACGATTTCTAGGATCAGGTGGAGCCAATGTCAAAGGTAATGAAAGATGCGAAACGATTGGCGGAAAGCGTCGTTTTTGGGATACTGATTCTGCTTTTGAGCGGGTGCGGGGCTGCCGGTCAGGATCTACCGGACGGTCTCTATGCAGAGATGCAGACAAGCAGGGGCGTGATAATATTGGCTTTGGAGTACGAAAGGGCTCCCCTTACCGTGGCCAATTTTGTCGGCCTGGCTGAGGGATCTATCGAGTCTAAAACCCGCCCAGGCAAAAGGTTCTATGACGGGCTGACCTTTCACAGGGTTATCGAGGACTTCATGATTCAGGGAGGTGATCCCAAAGGAGACGGGACCGGAGGTCCGGGGTACCGCTTTCCCGACGAGTTCGATGCCAGCCTACGGCACAGCGGAGCCGGAATCCTCTCTATGGCCAATAGCGGCCCAAACACCAATGGTAGTCAGTTCTTCATCACCCACAAGGCGACTCCCTGGCTGGACGACAAGCATACCGTCTTTGGTCACGTCGTAAAGGGGCAGGAGGTCGTCAACGCCATTCGGCAGGGCGACAAGATCAAGAGCGTAAAGATCTTGAGATTCGGAGCAGCGGCAAAGGCCTTCAAAGCAGACCAGGCCACTTTCGATCGTCTCAGTCAAAAGCTTTGGGAGATTGCTGAGCAAAAGAAGGCTCAAGAGAAAGAGGCTGCCCTCGCCATGATCGCGGAGAAGTGGCCCAAGGCAACAAAGACAAAATCGGGTCTGATGTATATCGTAAAGAAGAGAGGCACCGGAGGGCGACCCAAACACGGACAGGTCGTGACGGTCCACTACGAGGGCATGCTTCTTGACGGAACGGTTTTTGATAGCTCCTACAAGCGGGGTAGCCCGGCTCAGTTTCGCATAGGTCAGGTCATCCCTGGATGGAATGAAGCCCTCGTGGAAATGCAGAAAGGGGAGAAGCGGACGCTGATCATTCCTCCGGAGCTTGCCTACGGTGAGCAGGGCTTCCCGGGGGTTATTCCTCCCAACGCCTATCTCGTCTTCGAGGTAGAGCTGATCAACTTTTGATATCTAGATAAAACTATCCTCGAGAACCCAAGGAGCAGACATGAGCAAGATCGCCTTTATCGGAGCGGGGAGTTTTGGATTCACGCGCAAGCTGGTCAATGACATCCTAACCTTTCCCCTTTTGAAGGACGCCACGATCAGTCTCATGGACATAGACTCCGAGAGGCTGGACTATATCAAGAGGGCCTGCGATCGAATCGTGGCCGAGGGGCAATATCCCGCCAAAGTGCAAGCCACCATGGATCGTGCGGAAGCGCTCGCGGGAGCCGACGCTGTCGTCTGCACGATCCTGGCCGGCGGAGTCGATGTGTGGCGCTATGATATCGAGATCCCCAAGAAGTATGGCGTGGATACCAACGTCGGGGATACAAGAGGACCTTCGGGCATATTCAGGGCTCTTCGCACGATCCCGGTTATGCTGGACATCTGCCGTGATATTGAACGGCACTGTCCCGATGCGATCCTGCTCAACTACACCAATCCCATGGCCATGCTGTGTCGGGCTATGCAGAGGGAGAGCAGCGTCAATGTAACGGGTCTCTGTCACAGCGTTCAGGGCACCGCATCGATGCTGGCGCGCTGGATCGGAGCTCCCAGAGAGGAGATCACATATGTCTGCGCAGGGATCAACCATCAGGCCTGGTATCTTGAGTACAGGTGGAAGGGGAAGGACGTCTATCCCTTGATCCGAAAGGCGATGCAAGAGGAAGAGGTGTACAACGAGGAGATTGTACGGAACGAGATGTTTCTGCACCTCGGATACTATGTAACAGAATCGAGCGGTCACAACTCTGAGTACAACTGGTGGTTTCGAAAGCGTCCCGATCTCATCGAGAAATACTGCACCCACGGGACCGGATGGAATCCCGGTGTCTACGCCTACGTTCTCAACGAGTACAGGAAGCGGGAAGTATCCTGGAAGGATGAGATCCAGAAGTGGATCGAAAACGAGGAGTCGCTGAATCTTAGCCGCGGCGAAGAATACGCCGCTGCCATCATCAACGCCTATATGGGGGGCGATTCCTACCGATTCAATGGAAACGTTCCCAATCGATGTTTGATAACGAACCTGCCCGAAGATGCCTGCGTGGAGGTCCCGGTCTTTGCCGACCGTCAGGGTTTCAATGCCGTTCCTGTAGGAGCACTGCCTCTCCAGTGCGCTGCTTTGAACAACATCAGCGTTTCGGTAGAGGAGATGGCTGTCGAAGGCTGCCTGGCTGGCGATCCGACAAAAGTCTTCCACGCCATCGCCTACGATCCTCTGACCGCTGCAGTGCTCTCACTGTCTGAGATCAAAGAGATGGTGAACGAAATGTTCGAGCAGAACAGGGATTACCTGCCGACCTTCGAGCACTTTGTCGTGTAAGAAATCCGGGGCCTGATAAGGCGCGTGGGATTATTTTTTTCCCGTTGCTGCCAGGATTGCGTCTACCGCGCTCCACTCAGGCTGAGCTCCGACGAGAGGCTCGGCTTCTTCGCATATGAATGTGTGGGGAACATCCCCAATCCCGTAGCGAGTGGACAGGTGTGGAAACTCTTTGGCTTCGTCCATGTTTGCCGTGATCAAAGGATTTTCCACAGCAAATTTGAAGGCCAGAACCACGGCCTGGGGGCAATAGGGGAATGTAGGTGTGACAGAAACCTGAAGATTTACAGGTTCTCTCAGCTCTTTCAGCTTGTCTCTTGTTGGCTCAGCAAGACCGGAATCTAATGATGAGACAAGAGCGAAGCTCTCGAGCAGCGACATAAACTCGTATCCCGAGGGAATTCCGAAAAACCGGATGCCATAATCGTTGTCGTCTTCGGCGAGAACAGCGATGGCAGGTATCTTGTCGATGCCGAGAGATTCCGCCTTCCCTTTGTCCTTGACAAAATCGTAGACTTCCACAGAGACCTTGTCCGAGAGGGATCCCACCTCCTCGATCAGCTCCCGCGTTTCCCTGCAGAACATGCACTTTATCTCCTGGGTGAACACAATGAGCTTGATGCCCCGGCCAAGAGCAGAAAGACGCTCTCGAATCGCCGCTCTATCGTTGTCTTTCAGGAATGCCATGGACTACTCTCCTTCTGGTTTGTTCTATTTATACAATGGATAAAAAGATCCATCATCAGCATACCGGCTGATTCAAGGGATTGTAAAGCGGTCGGTCCTATGGGGCTTCGAATGTTGACTCAACAGGGCTATCAAAATAGACTATAGTCGATCTTCACCGACGAGTGTTTGAATCGTTAATGACTAGCCGATTGCAGAATACATTCTCATTCCTCAGAGATAATGCTGGAAAGATAGCAGTATGGCTCGCCTGTATCGCTGTTTTCAGCCTTTCCTACACTCAGGAAATCCTCTACGCGGTAAATCAGAACACGAAGTTTTTGCACGGTCTGTCTCAGGCTGGTTTGGGATTTCTGAGGGACGACTGGATCGCCCAGACCGCGGATCCTCTTCCTATATTTACGTGGATCGTTAAGTATACCTTTTTGGTCCTCGGCGAATTTTTTTACTATATCTATTTTGCACTGCTCTTGGGTGTCTATCTGTTCAGCATTTTTGGAATCGTTTCCCATATCTACGGTCTGAATGACTCACGGCTGAAATCGATGAGTTTTTTCACATTTTTCGTTATTCTCCACTCCGCGTTAGCGGCGTCGGTTGTTAAGCTTTTAATCGGAGTTGATGCGCTTTCGAATCTGTACAAGGGGTTGGCTGACCAGTATATTTTGGGTCACTATTTGCAAAACTGCGTTTTCGGTGTCTTTCTTCTCCTCGCAATTTACTACATGCTGAAAGACAGGATCTATCGGTCAGCGATCTGTATTGGTTTATCCTGCCTAGTCCATCCGGCTTATCTCTTTAGCGCAGGAGTACTGACTGTCTCGTTTGCCGTTGTCCTTTTCGCTAACCGAAGAGAGCTGATGAAACCTCTCATCTATTGTCTAATATGTCTTGTTTTGGTTTCGCCGATTCTTGTAAAGAGTTCATTTATTCTCTCCAGCGATAATGCAGCAATCCAGAGCAAAGCCATGGACATAATCGTGAATATCCGTATTCCACATCATTCGTTGCCGTTGGTGTGGTTCGATTTGACCGCAGTGCTGAAAATCGTCCTCGTATTGTTCGCCCTCTTACTGGTATGGAGAACCAGACTGTTTTATATCATGCTCATCTCTCTTGCTCTAGCAACGGTAGCCACTTTCGCCCAGATTATACTGAAGAGCAACACCTTGGCTATGATAGCGCCGTGGCGTTTGTCTGCTATCCTCGTTCCGCTCGCGACGGCTCTTATACTAGGAAAAGCTGTGAGTTGGATCTTTTTAAAGTTTCAGTCAGCTATAGAGAGCCACAGCCGGCTGATAAGTGTCGTGCTCGGATGCCTTTTAGGCGCCAGTGTGATCTTTGGTATCCATTTCCAGATTCAGAAATTGAGAGAGTTCGAAGCAGGCGAATCAATGGGCGTGATGAATTTCGTGAAGGAAAACAAGAGGAGAGGCGAAGTTTATCTTGTGCCGCCTCTGGACCATCAGCTAGATCGGTTTCGTTTGTATACCGGCGCCCCGATATTTGTTAATTGGAAGACCCATCCCTATGAATCATTAGAAGTGGTCGAATGGTACAAAAAGTATCTCTATGCGCAACAGATATACGAGAAGGGGATGTTATGCGACGGCGAAACCCTGGCTGAACTATCAGGTAAGTATCGGATCACACACATAATATCAGAAGCCGAGAAAATCGATCAAGATTGCAGCGGAATGCTGAAGCAGGTATATCATGACAATCACTACGCGCTCTTGGAGATAAGATGACTTGTCAGAACTGATTGGTGGCAGACCAAAACGATGGGACATGATACAGATCGGCCAAAGAAAGTATCTTTTTATATTGAGAAGCTGGTTTTTCGAAAGACAAATAGCAATCTGGTTCAGCTGATCCGTTATGCAGTGGTATCAGGCATCTCGCTATTTGTTGATTTTCTATTGCTCTATATATTTACGGAGTACCTGGGAGTTCATTACTTGATTTCTGCTCTATTTGGGTATGCAGTGGGGCTGGTTATCAATTATCTCCTGAGTGTACTCTGGATTTTCGATGTTAGACGATATAGAAAAAAAAGCATTGAGTTTGGCCTATTTGTACTTATAGGTGTTTTTGGCATGGGACTAAATGAAATCCTGATGTGGTTCTTCACCGATCTTTTAGCCCTTTTTTACATGCTCTCGCGCGTAGTTTCGGCTCTTGTCGGATTCATAACCAAGTACTATGCCCGGAAGATCTTTCTCTTTAGCCGTTCGGATACAATGCATTCCTGATTTTCGCTACCAATCGTCCTCTCCAATCACTTGCATTCTTGCAGCGAGTAGATTAACTTGTGTTATCCTGGGTTTTCCGGAAAGGCGGCAGGGCAAAGCAGGATTGCGATGTTTGTTGTGGTGAATGTTGACGATTTGGGTCTACATCCTGCTGTCAATCGCGCTGTTGCAGAGCTTTACAAGATCGGTACCATTACGTCGTCTTCCATTCTGGCCAATGGTCCTTTTCTGGATGAATGCGTACGGCTTATCGATTCGGGGATCGGTCTTGGCGTTCATCTGAACATACTGAGAGGTCGGCCGCTCCAGCCTGCAAGTCTGGTGAGCAGTCTTCTCGGGAGGGATGGGCTTTTTC
>CAZLRN010000196.1:0-8320 GCA_964561715.1 uncultured Spirochaetales bacterium | reverse complement strand
CGAGTCTCAGAACAGACTGCTCATCTCCTACATCGACTCTGACCGCAACGGCTTTTCCCTCGCCATAGACTTCGGAGAGCCGCCTCGCTTCCTGCTCGGCTGCGGAGGAGTTTATATCAGCCGCAATGACATTGGCGCCCTCTCGTACAAGAGCCTCGGCAATACCCAGCCCGATTCCCTGAGCACCCCCAGTAACGATGGCTATTTTCTCGCTCGCCCTGGCTTCTGAACGTTTCGTCGCTGCAACCTTTTGCCTGTAGCGCTCGGCCTCCCAATTGCGGATGAACGAAATGAGCTTGTCCGGCATGAAGCGCGGACCTCCAAAAGCACGAGTAAACACTGCAATCTTTGTCGCGTCCACAAAAAGGGCCAAAGCCGTTCCAGCCTCTCTTCGAGAACGCCCCCAGGCGAATACTCCCAAACCCTCGACGGCAACAATCTTTGGAGTGTCACCGTGCTTCTTACGATAACGAGCTATCTCCCCTTCTACGATTTGAATCAGGCCTTCGGGTTTGCCATACATTGTCTTCTCCGATGCTCGAACCGCAATATAAAGTGGCGGGTGACCGTAGTAGACGATATGATCAGGTGCGAAAGCCGAAGAGACAGGCGCAAAGGCATCCCGGCTTTCGACCAGATTGAGGATTTCGCGATTGGCTTCGAAAAGCACAATGGAGGTGTCTTCCTCTCCCATCAAGAGCATGCGCAGGGCCGGAGCCAGAGATGCGGCAGTTTCCCTGTCGAAATCTCCGCGTGCAAGATCCGGCTCCTCCTTCACTCGTGAGCGGAGTTCTTCGATCAGCGAATCGGTCTGATTCTTTATCTCGTCAAAACTCTCTCCCGCTATAAAAACTCCGTGATTCTGAATCAGAACAACACGCGGCGCATCGCCGAATTTGTCCTTGAAAGTCCTGATGTCTTCACGAATCCTTTTCGCGGTAGTGTATCCAGGTTTTGAAAGAGGTACCCAGAGCACGCGGTTGCCGAAGATCGACTGGGCTTCCTCCTCCCCTCTCTGCGCGCAGGTCAAGCCGTTGATGAGGCTGTGGTGTGTGTGAACAACAAAGGAAAACGGGAAAATGTCATGCAGAAGAGTTTCGACGCTGGGTCGCTTGCTCTCTTCGCCCCGCTCCAGGCTGGCCAGGATATCCTGCAGAATTATTTGATCCGAGGCTTCATCAGATTCGGAGTACGATTTCTGCCAAATTTCATTCAGCTTTTTGCGGTTCACCCGCACGAATCCATCCTGATCGATTGTCGCCAGAGAGACCCCCGATGCCTTTATGAAGAGTGTCTCTTCGTCCTTGTAGGATGTGTTGCCGCCGCCGGCCAGCACAAAGTCGGGATTTCGGCCGTAGAAACGGGACAGCTCGATCAGCTCCCTCAAATCAGGTGTTGCGTCTCCTCTTGCTGCAGGTTTGCTTGCCATATCCGTACAACGATCCTTCTTCTGCTAGAGGTTCTTGACGATACCTTCGACATGCTCCGCCAGAGCAAGACAGGAGGTCAGACCCGGGGATTCGATTCCGATGAGATCGATTAAGCCCGGAAGCCCTCTATTCTTCTCATCCGTGATAATGAAATCTCTGACCGGCTCGCCCTTGGCGTAGAGCTTCGGTCTGATCCCGGACATATCCGGGGCGAGATCATCGTACTCGACAAATGGGAGGAACTTATGAGCACGCTCGAAAAACTCCCGCCGGTGAGATGGATCTACATCATAATCGATAGTATCAACGTAAACAGCACTGGGCCCCATTTTAAAACTACCATCCAAAGCGATATCAGCGTGTGCACCCAGTGAAAGAGTAGTCGGAGCTGGATAAACCAGGTGCTGGAGAACCCCCCGGTGACGGTTTGATACTTTAAAGTACTCTCCTTTGCAGAGATGAACATCGTAGCCGGCTTCGTCGAGATCGATGCCTGCCATAGAAGCAATCTTGTCGGCCTCTAAACCGGCTGAGTTTATGACGATCGAGGAGGTGAGCTCTATCTGTTCTCCATCTGCATCCCGCACCTCGAGCTTGTAGGCTTCACCATCTCTGTGCAAGCCCTTCACGGCGCAGTTGTAGGCGATCGTGACACCTTTTTCGATAGCAGACTGCTCGAGGTGCCTCATCAACTGATGCACGTCGACTATCCCGCTTTCGGAGCTGTAGAGTCCCATCAGCCCGGCGACCTGTGGTTCGATCTCGTGGATTTCCGCCTTGGTGATCAATCGAATTCCGGGAACGCCGTTTCTATTTGCCTGCTCAAAGACCTCGTGCAATTTTTGGACCTCCTCGTCCGCAGTGGCGACAACGACCTTTCCCGTTTTTCTGTGAGGAATGCCGGCTCCGATGCAGCGCTCGTAGAGCATGGGATTTCCGCGGACACAGAGCTGGGATTTGAGGAACTTCTCCGGGTAGTGAAGACCGGCGTGAATAACCTCGCTGTTTCGAGAAGATGCCTCACGCCCGAAACCATCGTGCCGTTCGATAAGTATAATCTCTTTGGCGTCCGAGGCGAGCCTCTCGGCAATCGCCAACCCAACGACACCGGCGCCGATGATGGTCAGGTCCATCTTTTCCATAGCAGGCATCTTAACAGCTGTCCTGCGTTATGACCAGTCTGCAGAGCGACGGGGCAACGGACAGACCGGTAGACCTTCTGCCGTGGTTTATCTAAAATCTCTCCGAAGATGCCCTCTCCTCCAAAGGTCCTCGATGCTGACTCCCACTGCAAAGATCCCTCACATGAGCAGGTGGATTGCGTTGTGCTTGCTGCAGGTCTCTCGACGCGGGCAAAGGGATGGAAGATGATTCTGCCCTTTGGCGATTCGACGGTTATTGAATCGACCGTGAAAACAGCCCTCTCGATTTGCAGTCGAGTTGTGCTCGTCACAGGCTACCGCGCCGCAGAGCTGGCGCAGCTCTTCAGCCCTTGGAGCCAAGTCGTCACAGTCTACAATCCAAAATTTCAAAAGGGAATGTTCTGTTCCATACAGGTTGGAGTCAGACGGGTCACAACACCCAGGTTTTTCATCGCCTTGGGAGACATGCCCCTTGTCGGTCCGGCGACCTATAAACTGCTGATGGAGGCTGAAACTGCAGATGCCTGTATTCCTCAATACCGGGGCAGAAGCGGCCATCCGGTACTGCTCTCCTCTAGGCTGGCTGCTCCCATCATCAGCTCCAGCGGATCGGAGACTCTACGGGATATCCTCAAAGGAAGTTCTATTAAAAAGGTGCCGGTGAGCGACAGATTTGTTCTCCATGACATCGACACTCCGGAGGACTACAAAACGCTGCGTGAAGAGTAAAAGACCACCTGCAAAGCAGCGGTCGAAGCGGCGGTACGCCGCAGCGCGGCTTCGAAACTGCAGTGACTGCTTCAAATCAGGCTTCGACAGCTCTGCCTCTTGGCTAGAAAGGTCGAGAGGATGAATTGGCGGCGCTCCGGAGGCTTGCCCTGGAGCTGCTGGATAACCAGACGGGCAGCGCTGGCTCCTAGAGTGGCTGCTGGAAGCGAAACGGTTGTGAGGGGAGGATTGAGAAATCGCGAAAGAAAATCGTCATCGAAACCGATAACGGAGATATCGTCCGGTATGACGAGGCCGGTGTCTTTGATCGCCTTCATGGCTCCGTAGGCAATGACATCGTTTCCGGCAAAAACGGCAGTCGGCGGATCGGCTAATTTCAGCAAAACCCGCATTGCCTCATAGCCGCTGGCTTCGGAAAAATCGCCGGTTTGCACAAAGTCTTCTCCGACTGAAAGCCCGTTTTTCTGCATCGAGTTTTTGAATCCTGCCAAACGCTCCATGGAGGCATAGTATAAGGGCGGAGCATGGAGAATCATTCCGATCCTGCTGTGCCCCAGGTCGATCAGATACTGCACGGCCTCCTCCGCAGCCGCCCTATTGTCGATATCAATCTGGCAGACAGACGGATCTGAGAGACTTCCCACAACGACCAGGGGAATGTTGTTTTCCTTGATCTCGATGAGGCCCTGGTCATTTTCGTGGGGATTGAGCAGGATGATACCATCGACGTTATCGGCCTGCGCCAGTTGTAGGTAGTCGGACTGATCGAGCCTTAAGGGCTGGAGCACGAGCTGCAACCGATGTTTGTTTAGAATCGGATTGATCCCCTCGATAAGCTGGTTGATAAACACGTCCGAGAAAAAATATCCCGTGTGACAGATGAACAGACCGATGGCCTGGTGCTTGACCATGGCCAGAGCCCTGGCGGCCTCGTTGGGTTGATAGTCGAGCTCTCTGGCGGCTTTGAGGACCCGCTGACGGGTTTCTTCGGATATGATCTTTCCAGGGGTATTGTTGAGGACAAAGGAGACCGTCGTACGTGACACGCCGGCTCTCCTGGCAACATCCAGTGAAGAAACTCCGGTTTTTTTCATCTTCCTCCCTCGGGCCGCCATTATTTCGGATAAATGGCAGACCCTATCCCTTGATGGCTCCTGCAGTAAGGCCTTGGATGATCCTGCGCTGGAAGATAAATACCAGCACAATGAGCGGGATCGTTACGACCACCGCCGCCGCCATGATCTCGCCAAAGGGCTCCTGCCGCGCCACGACGCCGGTGAAAAGGGCAATGACTACTGGAACGGTGCGGGCCTCCGGCTCTATCGATGTAAAGGTTAGAGCAAAGAGATACTCATTCCACGAAGCGATGAAGGCGAGCAAGCCGGTTGTAACGAGGGCCGGTGCTGTCAGAGGCAGCAGGATCAAATAAAAGCTTTGGAAAGGTGATGCGCCGTCGACTTGGGCCGCCCGGAGCAGTGACACGGGCAGTCCCCTGAAAAAGGCCGTCATGACCCAGACCGTGAAAGGGAGTGTGAACAACAGGTAGGAAAGCATCATGCTCGGAATCGCAGGGAGAGCCAGGGCTCTTATCACAGAGTAGAGCCCGGTCAGAACGGCGATCTGCGGAAACATGGTCATGGTCAGAATAACATACAGGGCCGCCTTCTTGCCTGGGAAACGAAGCTTTCCCAGAGCAAAGGCCGCAAAGGCGCCGATCGTCAGGGCCAACAGGGTGGTCGAAACGGCAACCACTGCACTGTTCAAAATCCCCCTCACGAATCGGATGTTTTCGAACACGGCCCGGTAGTTGAGCGTGCTGAATGAGAGGGCTCCCGTCTCAGGGCTTTTAGGCACCATGGTCGTCGGGGTCATCTGGAGCTGGGCTTCCGTCTTGAGCGACGAGTTCAGCGCCCAGTAGAAAGGGAAGGCCAGGTAAACGAGAATAGCGATCACCAGAATCCAGAAGAGACCCCTCCTGAATCTGCCGCCTAGACTCCGATCAATTTCAACGTACTGACTCTTGCTACTGGTCATCGCTTTCAACACCTCCAACAGCGCGTATGTAGAGCAAGGCGAAGAGGAATATCAGGATAAAGATGACCACGCTCGTTGCAGAGGAATACCCCATAGACTTGTTGTCGATGAGCTCGTAGTAGGTGTAGCTGGCCATCGAAAGCCGTTTCTGGGCAAAGACGATCTGAAAGAGATCGAAGACCCGAAGCGCATCCAGTGTGCGGAACACCAGAGCTATGGCCAGTGTGGGTCGGAGCATGGGAAGGGTGAGAGACCAGAACTGCCTCAACTTGCTGGCTCCATCCACATTGGCCGCCTCGTAGATCTGCCTTGGGATCATCTGCAGACCCGCTAGAAGCAGCAGCGCCATGAAGGGCGTGGTCTTCCACACATCGATCGCCACCATGTCCCAGATCTGATACGCTTCTTCCGTCAGGAAGGCTATCTGACCGTTTCCGAGCCCCAGATTCTGAAAAAGGACATTCATAAATCCTGTTCGGGTTGAGTTGAACATATACGCCCACATTCGGGACGAAACCGGCGTCGGTACGGCCCAGGGAACCAGCATGAGAGCCCGCATCGATCCCCTTCCCTTGAACTGGGAATTGAGAACCAGGGCGATTATCAGACCCAAGACCGTCTCGAAGAAAACGGAGAGAACCGTGAAAGTCGTCGTGTCGATAAAGGCCTGCACGAATCGTCTATCGGTGGCGCCCACCACGTAGCGCTTGCCGAAGAGGCTGAACTGGGATAGCTCCTGATAGCGGATCGGTTCTCTGGGCAGAACCCTGATGGACCGCTGATAGACGGTCTTTCCAGTTTCGGGATCGATTTTTGGCTGGTTCGTCTGGGCATCGATCTCAGGCGGTAGCTCCTTTATCGTAAGGCTCAACAGCTCGCGATAGTTGCGAAAGCCTGTTACAGTGAGAGGCTTGGCACTGGCGAAGATCTTGTCTGTGAAGCTGTAGTAAAAAACCGAAGCCAATGGATAGAGCGCTATTCCGACAAAAACGATAAAAGCCGGCAGCAGAAGCCAAAAGGCAAGTCGCGCCTCGCTCTTCTCAATACTAGCGGATTTGGGCATAGCACACCCCTGTTTTGTGCATTAATTATTATTGAGCCCGAGTGAAGATTACCCCCCTCGGGCTCCTTAGTTACCTCTCTCTTGCCTTCTTACGGCTTGCCTGTTTTGTATCCGAGCAGATCCACGAGCTCGAGCTCCAGCTCCTCGAATGCTGTTCTGGCGTCGGATTTTCCTGTCAGAACGTTATGAACAGCTGTGAAGAAGGCCACGGATGTCTCGTTGTATTTGGGAGCAGTGGCAGTCGAGGGGCGGGCCACGGCATTGATGAAGACATCGTAGAGCTTGACCATAAAGGGTGACGCCTTGGCGATTTCGGGATCCTCATAGAGGCTCATCCAGGTCGGGTTGTTGCTGTCCTTGACGGCTTTGTACTTCTGCTCCTCAGCCGAGGTGAGCCAGAGGACCAGATCGGCGGCCTCTTGCGGATGCAGGCTGTACGCGCTGACTCCGAGCTGCCAGCCACCCAGCGCCGCAGCGCCGTGTCCGGAACGACCGGCTGGAAGCGGGGCTACGTCGAACTTGCCCTTGATGGCGCTATCGTCTGCGTTTCCCAATCTGTAGGCGTAGGGCCAGTTTCTCATAAAGGCGGCGTTGCCGGCCTGCCACATGTTCCGGGCATCCTCCTCCGCGAATCCCGTAACTCCCTTTGGGGAGATACCGCCAACCCATTGGGCCGCTACATTCACCGCCTCGATGGCGTTTTCGTTGTTGATTGTAATAACTTTATCAGGACTCACAATCGTCCCGCCATCGTTTGAATAGATCCATTCAATGGCATCGCAGGTAAGGCCTTCGTAAGCGTTGCCCTGCCAGACAAAACCCCAAAAGTCTGGATTCGAGCCTCTCTCCCCAGACTGGATCCTCTTGGCCGCGTGTTCGAGATCCCGCCAGGTGCCGGGGGGTCCTCCAATGCCGTATTTTTGGAGAAGATCCTTTCGGTAGAAGAGCAGACCCGCGTCGGTAAACCACGGCATGCCCACCAGCTTTCCGCCTACTGTGTTGTTCTCAACAATCGCGGGAAAGTGCTCCTTGACAGCGCTTCTTGCGCCGTACTTGTAGAGATCCACGAAGTGCTCGGCCAGATCACCAGGCCAGATGACATCGATCATGTAAACATCCAGCTCTGAGCTTCGGGCCTCGAAAAACTGCATGTAGAGACCCAGTCGATCTGTCGCCAAATCTGGTGTATCGAGAGCCACGACCTTGATGCCGGGATTGGCGGCCATGTAGCGGTCTGCCTGTTCGAGCAGACGCTCGTATTCGGTTCCTACACTTCCTGTGGCGATATTGATGGTCACCACTCCCTCTTCGGCTTTCTTGGCTTGCGTCCCGCCGGCAAAGGCCAACGAAGCACCCAGCAATCCCAGCAGAAGACAGAGCCCCACATTTCTTATGAAACCTCTCATCGAAACCTCCTTGGGCTTTTTTTCAAAGGTTATACCTCTGGTTGTTGGACTATACGCGTTAGTTACGCGATTTAATAATACGTATTACCTTAAACGAAACTGAAAGGAGTGTCAAGGGGTTTAGTGCGGTTTTCTCAGTAAACTTCTTCGAGAACGTAGAAATAATTGCGGTCTGTGCCAAATATGATCCATTTACCTGCGATCACAGGAGCGCTGAGCATGTCACCTTCGATGTCGAACTCCCAGAGGAAGCGCCCATCCCGTGCGGAGAGGCAGACAATGCGAGGATTTTTGAGATACTCGACAGTCCCCTGCTGTTGAGCCTCCTGGGCCAGCACCTCCCCACTCAGACCGAAATAGACCCGGTCACTGGCTACTGTGGGGGCACTGGAGGTCACATAGTCAAAGACTCGCTTCCAAACCAATTTTCCATTGCGAGTATTGAATGCTCGAACCACTGTATCTCCGCTCGTGTAGATAACCAGGTCCTTCCAGAGAGAAGGGGCCATGTAGTCG